>CAZTDB010000306.1:0-4105 GCA_964612385.1 uncultured Ignavibacteriaceae bacterium | reverse complement strand
AAATAAATTGGGATACTTTCGAAACAGATATTCCGAATGTATTTGCTGGAGGCGATGCAGTTCGCGGTGCTGACTCACTAATCAATGCAATAGCCGATGGGAAAAAAGCTGCTGAAATAATTTTATCAAGAATAGGAAATAATTTACCGCTTAAGAAAGAAGCAAATGAAAAGACATCATTAAAGGAATTTCAAGCAAAAATTGCAAAGAGAGAATTTGGAGATAGTCTTCCGGCTCTGCCAATTGTCGAGCGAAAGTCTTTTAATTTAGTCCATCCATTAATTGATGATGAAGCAGCCATTAAAGAAGCCTCAAGATGCTTGATGTGTAACGATATCTGCAATATCTGCGTTACAGTCTGCCCGAACATCGCAAACATTTATTATGAAATCGAACCGTTCAGCATCAGATATCCTGTTATATCTTTTGATGACGGCAAATGGGAAGTAATCGATAATAAAAAAATTTCCTTTACGCAGAAGCATCAAATTTTTAATATAAAAGATTTCTGCAATGAATGCGGCAACTGCGATACGTTTTGTCCTACTTCCGGTGCGCCATATAAAGTTAAACCTAAATTTTGTCTGACTAAAACATCTTTCGATAAAGAAGATAATGTTTACTACTTAGAAAATGATGTGCTTTTCTTCAAGCAAAACGGATTACAGCAAACAGTTGAATTAAAAGATGATTATATTATTTACGAGGATGCAGAAACAAAAATTAAATTTGATAAGAATTTTGAATTAATCAATGTTGTGCGGACTTCGGACAGTAGAGAAGCTATCGATACAAAAAGAATAGCCGAGATGTATTTCTATTTAATTCATTTAAAAAGTAACCCACTATTTGTTTAGGTATTAACTGTAATTAGTAACACAATGAAATTCTATTTAAACGGAATAGAAAAAATCTATGACGGCGATCCCGAACTTTCATTACTAAAATATGTTAGGGATGTTGAATGTTTAACTGCCGTAAAAGACGGCTGCGCACCTCAAGCTGCCTGCGGTGCATGCGTCGTTCAAATCGATGATAGAGCGGTTCTTTCATGTGTCACTCCAATGCGTAAGGTTGAAGGTAAACATGTTGTAACACCGGAAGGACTAAGCGAATACCGGAAACGTATTTTTACAAATGCCTTCGTTCAGAAAAGCGGAGTTCAATGCGGCTTTTGTACACCGGGTATTGTTATGCAGGCAAATGTGCTCCTTGATAAAAATCCGAATCCAACCAGAATGGAAATTGCCAAAGCCCTTCACCCAAATCTCTGCAGATGCACAGGATATGTAAAAATTATTGATGCAATAGAATATGCCGCCGAAGCAATTAGAGAAGTAAAAGAAATTCCGGCACCGGTGCTTAAATCCGCAGGAGTCGGAAAACGTCACCCAAAATATGATGCGGACAAATTAACGCTCGGTTTAAGTCCTTTTGTCGCAGATATACGAATCGAAGGAATGATCTACGGAGCTTTAAAATTTAGCGACTATCCGAGGGCAAAAATCCTTTCAATAAATACTAAAAATGCTGAAACATTAGAAGGAGTTATAAAAGTTTTTACGGTGCGTGACATTCCGGGAAATCTTCAAACTGGATTAATTGTTAAAGATTGGCCCGTGATGATTCCCGAAGGAGAAACAACTCGTTACATCGGTGACGTAATAGCCGGTGTAGTTGCTGCTACCGAAGAGATTGCCCGGCAAGCAGTAAAGCTGATTGATGTTGAATATGAAATCTTAAAACCAATCACCGATCCTTTCGAAGCTCTGAAAGAAGCTGCTGTAAAAATTCATACCGCGGGAAATATCCTTTCAAATACAATTATCAACCGGGGCAATGTTGAAAAGGCATTGAAAGAATCAGCGTATATTTCAAAAGGAAGATACATAACTCAAATGGTTGAACACGGTTATATGGAACCGGAATGCTCAATAGCTAAACCTGATGGTAATGGCGGTGTTGAAGTATTGTCGCAAGGTCAGGGGGTATATGAAGATAGAACTCAAATTGCCGAAGTGCTCGGACTGCCTGAAGATAAAGTACGCGTGATTCTGATTCCCAACGGCGGGGGTTTTGGCGGCAAAGAAGACCTCTCGGTTCAGCATCATGCAGCATTATATTCTTATTTACTTAACAAGCCTGTAAAGATTATTTTAACAAGAGATGAATCTATTTTGATGCATCCAAAACGTCATCCGCTTGTAATGGATTATGAATTGGGATGTGATGCAAACGGAAAATTGACTGCATTGAAAGCGGACATAGTCGGGGATACAGGTGCTTATGCCTCTGTCGGAATGAAAGTTCTTGAACGTTCAGCCGGACATGCAACCGGAGCCTATCACGTTCCGAATGCTTATATAAGAAGTCGTGCTGTTTATACGAATAATCTTCCATGCGGTGCAATGAGAGGATTCGGTGTTAATCAAGTTACTTTTGCTATGGAAAGTTGTCTAGAAGATCTTTGTGCCCAAGGAGGTTTCGATAGATGGCAATTCAGATATGATAATGCTTTGGTCGATGGCGGAATTACATCCACAGGGCAAATTTTACGCGGCGGTACCGGTGTAAAGCAAACGCTATTAGCTGTAAAAGATGCATTCAAAAATGCAAAGTATGCCGGCATCGCATGCGGTATAAAGAATACCGGCATTGGTAACGGAATGCCTGATGACGGAAAAGTAAAAATTGAAATAAAAAACGAAAACCATATTGTACTGCATCACGGATGGACAGAGATGGGACAGGGTGTAAATACAATGGTAGTTCAATTTTTGTGCAGTGAAATTAATATTGATCCCAACATTATCGAAGTAAAAGTTGATACAAAAGAAGAAGCTTACGCTGGAATGACAACCGCTTCAAGAGCAACTTCGATTGTTGGAAATTCGATTATCAATGCGGCGGCAAAATTAAAAGAAGATTTAAAACACAAATCGTTAAAAGAATTAGCCGGCAGCGTGTATGAAGGCAAATGGATTTGCGATTGGACTACTGAGCCGGAGGCTAATGTTAAAGAAATTATTACCCACTACTCATATAGTTACGCAACACAGGTGGTTATTCTTAATGATAACGGTGAGATCGTAAAAGTAATTGCAGCACACGATGCAGGTAAGATTGTAAATCCCGGCTTGTTTGAAGGACAGATCGAAGGTTCAATTCACATGGGATTAGGTTATGCTCTTTCTGAAGAAATTGAATTAATTGATGGCAAACCCAAAAGCACAATGCTTAGGAAGATGGGAATTTTAAGAGCCAAAGAAATGCCGGAAGTTGAAGTAATCGGAATTGAAGTTCCTGACCCAATTGGTCCGTATGGTGCGAAAGGTGTTGGCGAAATCGGATTAGTACCCACCGCCGCCGCAGTGGCGAATGCATTCTATCAATTCGAAAAAACCCGCTATTATAAATTGCCTATTAAAAACAGGATTAAAGAGAAACATTGATTTGAAATTCAATAATGGAGATTAATACATCGCATATAATTTAATTCAATCTATGCATTTGAAAATTAACAATCCAAAATTTCCTTCCATTCGTTTGCTGATTTAATTTGCGGCGGTTTATTCCACATTGATAACGATGAGAAATCTTTCAATCCGCTGCCTGTTAATAAAACCATTGGCATTTGGTTTTTTTCAATAGATTCTTTGTGTTTTATAAATCCCGCAAATGCTGCGGCACTTGACGGCTCGACCAAAAACCCGTAATGCTGCGCCAAATATTTTTGTGCCTCAATAATTTCCTCATCCGTTACCGAAACACCAAAACCATTTGATTCTTTAATTGAATTTACCGCCATGAATAAATTACGGGGCGCACCTGCGCAAATGCTGTCGGCTATAGTTGACGCCGGCTTGTATGCGAACTCCCCTGTCTTCAAAAAATTTACAATAGCATTGCTGCCTTCAGCTTGTACAGCAATGATTTTTGGAAGAGTATCAATCCAGCCTAACTTATAAAGTTCTTTAAATCCTTTATGAATCCCGCTTAAAATAACTCCGTCGCCTGCCGGCACAAAAATTAAATCGGGGATATTACCTTCCGTCTCGATGAAGATATCAAATGCGGCAGTTTTCTTCCCTTCAATTGTTAATGG
>CAZTDB010000305.1:0-4114 GCA_964612385.1 uncultured Ignavibacteriaceae bacterium | reverse complement strand
CGATATTTGCATTAACGGCTTCTTGAAGCCATGACGAAAATAACTCAAACGGATTTTTAGGTGCTTCTTTTTCGTCAAGTGATCGTTCTGCATAAGTGCGTCTTAATTTTGCTATGGAATTGATGTCTGTCATATTGATTTTCTTTGCTTTATTTTTGGGATTACGGATGCATATTTGTTTTATTACCTTTGCACGGGCAAAAACAAAGTATTTATTGATTAACCTATTGTTTAATCTTGAATCTCATTGAATTAAAAATAATCTGGAATAAATTTAGCAATTAATTTTCAAACATGAATATGGCAGTTAAAATGAAATCGAATCAATTGACAAAGGAACAACGAGAAGAGTTGGAAAAGTTTGGTGCAAATACCTGGTTTGTAGAGTCTTTATATAAAGATTATAAAGAAAATCCCGATGCTATTCCCGAACAATGGAAAATCTTTTTTGGCGATGATGATGAAAACGGCGGCGGTAAATCAATATCATCGGCAAAATCTTCATTCTTCAGTTCATTCAAAGATACTTCCCTCCCCTCACCCGAAGAAGACGAGGAAACTCAACTGATAGCCGGCAGCGCAGCAAAAATTCTTGAGAACATGACTAACAGTTTGACTGTTCCGGTTGCAACTTCGCAGCGAACAATCCCTGTAAAATTATTAGAAGAAAACAGAACTCTCATCAATCAAGAATTAAAGAAAAAACAATCCGGCAAGGTTTCATTTACTCACATCATTTCCTGGGCAATAGTAAAGGCACTTTTTGCATATCCAACACTTAATTATGCTTTCACGGTTAAGAACGGCAAGCCGCAGATAATTAAGCGGAAAAGAATCAACCTTGGAATCGCAATCGATATTGAAAAGAAAGACGGTTCGCGTTCACTTATCGTCCCGAATATTAAGAACGTCGGTAATATGAATTTTTACGAATTCTGGACAAAGTATGAGGAGCTTATTCAGCGTACCCGTACAGGACAAATTGATCCCATCGAGTTTTTAGGTGCTTCAATTACATTAACCAATCCGGGAACGCTTGGTACTAATGCGTCAATCCCTCGTTTAATGGTCGGACAGGGCGCCATAATTGCTACCGGTGCGATTCAATATCCTGCAGAATATTTGGCTATGTCACCTTCAACAATCTCTGCATTAGGTGTAAGTAAGGTAATGACAATTACAAGCACTTATGATCATCGTATCGTTCAAGGTGCTGAATCCGGTTTATTCCTAAAAAAAATAAATGAGCTGCTCTTAGGTGAGGATAATTTTTACGAAGAAATCTTTTCTGCTTTAAAGATTCCTTTCCAGCCTTTAAAGTGGAAGACCGACTATCTGCCCGGTGGATTTAACGGTACCTCGAAAACAGAGGAAATAGAAAAGCAGGCAAGAATATTACAGTTGATTAACATGTACCGGGTACGGGGACACTTAATTGCCAGTCTCGATCCATTAGGCTCTCACAATATTCACCATCCGGAACTTGATCCTGCAACATACAATCTTACTATTTGGGATTATGACCGCGAATTTATTGCCGGCGGTTACAGCGGAATTAAAACTGCAACGCTTAGAGAAATACTCGATATGCTTCTGAAAACCTATTGCGGTAAAATCGGGGTTGAATACATGCACATTCAAAACCCGGAAGAAAAAGCATGGTTTCAAAGTATTATGGAACCCGTAAAGAACACACCAAATTTTGGTAAAGAGATTAAGAAAAATACTCTGCACAAGTTAATCATTGCCGAAACTTTCGAACACTTTACTCACAATAAGTTTGTGGGGCATAAGCGGTTTTCACTTGAAGGATCAGAAACTTTAATTCCCGTATTAGATTTTATCTTAAGTGAAGCAAGCAAAAAAGATATTCCTGAGATTGTATTTGGTATGGCTCACCGCGGCAGATTAAATGTGCTTGCAAATATTCTTGGTAAATCTTATGAATCTATCTTCTCTGAGTTTGAAGATATTCAAGATCCGAATTCAATAGAAGGTTCAGGCGATGTAAAGTATCACCTCGGAGCTTCGGGGGTGTACAAAACGAGCGCTGGAAAGGAAATAGCGGTGTCGATTGCCTCGAATCCAAGTCATTTAGAATGGGTAAATCCTGTCGTCGAAGGAATTGTGCGGGCAAAGCAAACAAGAATGGGAGACAGCCGGGAACATCGACGAATAATTCCTTTGCTCATTCATGGAGACGCTGCATTCGCTGGACAGGGCATCGTTGCAGAAACTCTTAACCTTTCCCAGCTTAGCGGTTATAGAACAGGTGGAACTATTCATATTATTATTAACAATCAAATTGGTTTCACTACCGACCCAACCGATGCGCGTTCCTCAGTTTATTGCACCGACGTGGCAAAAATGATTCAGTCCCCTATCTTCCACGTTAACGGCGATGATCCTGAAAGTGCACTTTGGGCTGCAAAGCTTGCACTTGACTACAGACAAAAATTTCATAAAGATGTTGTTATCGACCTAATAGGTTATAGAAGACACGGTCACAATGAAGGAGATGAACCCGGTTTTACTCAGCCTTTGCTGTATGAAAAGATTAAAACTCACCCTTCGGTAAGAAAGATTTATGAAGATAAGCTTACTTCCGATGGAGTTATTAACAAAGATGAAATTGCATCGATGACAAAGCAAATATCAGATTTACTTACTCAAGCATTTAATGAAGTGAAAAAGAAGAGTATTGGGTTCGGTTCAGAAACTCCGCTTGCAGTTCCTAAAGAAAGAATGGAAGCTGTTAAGCCCATCGAAGATACTGCCATTTCAGAAAAAGAACTGAGGATAATTATTGAAGGAATTACAAGGCTTCCCGATAATTTCACTATACATCCTAAGCTGCAAAAATTCCTTGATAAAAGGAGGGAACTTCTTAATGGCAGCGGTGAAGCAGACTGGGCATTGGCAGAAGCTTTAGCTTTTGGAAGCCTTTTGTATGAAGGAACCCCCGTTCGCTTAAGCGGACAGGATAGTGTTAGAGGTACTTTCAGTCAAAGACATCTTGCATTAACCGATATTAAAACCGGTGTTGATTACATTCCGTTAAGTCATTTATCAGAAAAGCAGGCACGATTCGAAGCACTTGACAGTTTATTGTCTGAAGCTGCAGTACTTGGATTTGAATACGGCTACAGTACTGCCGACCCTTTAGCACTCGTAATTTGGGAAGCCCAGTTCGGAGATTTTGCCAACAGCGCGCAAGTGATTATAGATAATTTCATTGTTGCCTCTTATGAAAAATGGAAAGTGTCTAACAGTGTTGCGATGCTTCTGCCCCATGGCTTTGAGGGACAAGGTCCGGAACATTCCAGCGGACGATTAGAAAGGTTTCTAATTCTTTGCGCTGAAAATAATATGCAAATTTGCAACCTTACTACTCCGGCTCAATATTTTCATTTATTAAGAAGACAGGTAAAGCATGCCGAGCGAAAGCCCCTGGTTATTATGACTCCTAAGAGTCTGCTGCGTCATCCTGAAGCACGTTCATTTAAGGATGATTTTACGCACGGAAGGTTTAGGGAAATTATTGACGATGGTTCTGTTGGGAAAAAGAAATTCGTTGAAAAAGTAATAATTACAAGCGGTAAAGTTTACTACAATTTGATTAAGTATAGAAAAGAGCATGGCATCGATGAAACTGCGATTGTTAGAATTGAGCAATTCTATCCTTATAAATCAGAGCAGATAAGAGAAATTCTTTCATCATACACAAATCTAAAAAAAATAGTTTGGGTTCAGGAGGAGCCGAAAAATATGGGGGCATGGAATTTTCTTTCACATAGATTGATTGAAGACATACAACCCCAACAAAAATTGATGTACGCAGGAAGACCGGAGAGTGCAAGCCCCGCCGTTGGATCGGCAAAAATATCTAACCGGCAGCAAGTCGAACTTATTGTAAGTGCATTTAGTAAATGAAGCATGCATCGGCTTGATAAATGATTAAGTGTGAATTATTTTTCGAGTGAGATTCTCAAAAAATTAAAATCCAGTTTTCTTTGTTCTTTATACTTTGATCTTTTTTTTATTCTTTTACTGCGAGCGTAACTCAGTTGGCAGAGTGTCAGCTTCCCAAGCTGAATGTCGCGGGTTCGAACCC
>CAZTDB010000304.1:0-4115 GCA_964612385.1 uncultured Ignavibacteriaceae bacterium | reverse complement strand
CAATTGCAATTATGGAGTACGTGCTGGACAACTATCCGCAGGGTACTTACTTAATAGAGTTTGATAAGACTTATACTTTTAATATTCCGCAGCCTGCTGTTCTTTACCATACAAGGGAAGGGAATTATGTATTCGGTGTAATTGCCAGATCAAAACCGGGCGAAAGATTAATCGAAACAAAAAATATTGTGGGTTATGACCAAAGCTTTATTGATTTAGACAGCACAAAACTCGGCACTGCATTTCCTTATCTTGTTCTGTTTGAATGCACGGGTGGAAGCTTCAGATCAATTTGGGAAGCTCCAATCCCTTCACATGGAGGGTTTAATAGGATTACACTGGAAAGATGGGCACAAAACAACACCCCCTACATTCGTGTGAACTTCCATTATGCCGAAGGAATAGGTCATATCAATTATAATTACTTTTTGGTTGACGGCTTAACTTCACAACCGCATTTGCTTATGACTTATGAAACTATAAATTCTAAAAGAACAATCGCAAATGTAAACAGTGATAAATTTCCCGATTATTACGAATATCTCTATTACGATTTAGGTGATCGGGTCTTTCCTTCGGATTCGGTTGCATTCATCTGGCAGCCGAAGGACAGCGTTTACGTCAATACAAGGAACAGCGCTCAGACTCGTCCGTATTAAAAATTTTTCTTATCTTTATCCTGTCTTTTTTAATATATTAAAGTGAAGCAGCCGTAATAAGCTGCTTCACTTGATATTGAGGGTGGCTCGATTAATTAAATCACCTCTTATCATTACAAATTAGAATTCATCGATTTAAAATTGAGAGCGTTGGAGTTAAACTATGCAAGAAGCTGAAGTAAAAAATATTCCTCTGATTGAGTACCTGGAATCTATCGGGTTTAAACCGCATACAAACCATGATAAAGTTGTTTATAAAAATTTTCATTCTGTTGAAAGTGAAGTAAATTGCCTTTACTCGGGAGTGGGACTCAGATACATCTCCGGTCATGCAGTTATTGAATTGCGCGGAAATGACACTACTGATTTTCTTCATAGAATAACAACTAATTCACTTAAGGACATCATCAAAGAAGAGATTAGAGCAACACTTTTTACAACTGAAAAAGGTAGGATTATTGATAGAACAACTCTCTTAAACTTTGGCGATTATCAACTCCTCGTACTAAATCCCGAGAATAAGAAAAAAGTAGTAAGCTGGATTGATAAATACACCATAAATGACGACGTAAGAATTATAGACTATGCCGAAAAGTACACTCTGTTAGAATTGATCGGTCCGCAAACCGAATCTTTTTTATCGATGATTTGCGGGAACGTAGCGAACGAAATCGAGCCGAATAAATTTAAAGTGATAAGTGCAGAAGATATGTTGTTTTTTGCAGCAAGAATTATCGATGAATTCGGTAATAAAAAGTTCTGGTTGATTGCCGATGTGAATAACGGTCAGCGGCTTGTTCAATTCATGTTCGAAAATAAAGGTGCGTTTGATTTTAGCTTAGTGGGAGAGGATGCATTCCAAATTTACCGTGTTGAAAATGGCATTCCCGCGGCACCTTTCGAAATAAACGATAAATATAATCCGCATGAAGTAGGATTAGTGAAGCTGATAAACCAAACAAAAGGCTGTTACATAGGACAAGAAGTAATAGCACGGTTGGAAACATACGATAAAGTTCAAAAGATATTGAAAGGGGTGATCTTTAATAGTAATCCGGTTGAGGGTGAAGAATATCAATTAAGAGATGAAAAGGATTTGGATGCAGGAAATATTACTTCGGTGGTTTATTCGTATAAGTTAAAAAAGCATATCGGTTTGGCATTGATAAGAAGAGCCTATGCAGAAACCGGAACACTATTGACAGCAAAATCTGCCAATCATTCTCTTCAGGTTACCGTAGAAAATATTCCGTTTATAAGTAAATGAAAATTTATACTAAAACCGGTGATGGTGGAAGCACCAGTTTGCTGGGAGGCGAGAGAGTATCAAAAAGCTCGCTCAGAATTAATGCTTATGGCACTGTTGATGAATTAAATTCTTTTATTGGTTTGGCTCTTCATGAAGTTAAGGAAGATTCAATTAGAGCAGTTCTTTCGAAAATTCAAAATCAGCTTTTTGTAGTCGGTTCCGATCTTGCATCTCCTGAGACCGAAAAAAAAATTAAGATCGAAAGAGTTCCGAAGGAATTTTCTGAAAAGATAGAAAAGGTTGTTGATAAATATGAATCGGAATTAGAGCAATTAAAAAATTTTATACTGCCCGACGGATCAAGAGGGGCTGCTATTCTGCATATTTGCAGAACAATTGCCCGTCGTGCTGAAAGAGAAGTTGTGGCATTAAATTCTACGGAGAAAATCAATCAGAATATTATTATTTTTCTCAACAGAATTTCGGACTTGTTCTTTGTATTAGCCCGTTTTGAAAACAAATCAAGCGGAATTCCCGACACAATTTGGAAAAAATGATTATACACTGTTCTACTTCGCCCAAAAAAATAATTCTAAATTGTAAGTAATAAATTATTCCGGGGGTGACTTTGGTTTCGACGGGGTTAAAGAGGCTTAGGACAGCACATCGTGTTCCCCGAGTACACGTTAAAAAATTGGGAAAAAACAATAACTGGCGAATATAATTACGCCCTCGCTGCTTAATTAAACAAGCAGCCGTTCTTCAAATTCTCTCATACCGGGATTTGTTTGAACGTCGTTTAGGTATGATAGCCGAACCTATCGCCTTTATGGGTAAAGCGAATAAATAATGGGCAAGCTTAAAGCGATCCTTGTCTGCTTGGTAACTTTAAGCTAATTAAAAACAGACTAAGTGTGTAGAAGTTCTTTGGATCTTAACTTCGGACGCGGGTTCGACTCCCGCCACCTCCACCAGGCTTCGTTTTGTCCGAAGGACTCCTTTGGAGAGCAAAGCGAAAAACGAAGCCTGCATCGGCGAAGTCTCTTCAGAGATGAAGCCCTGCTGTCAAAGCAAAAATTATTCGCTCAAAACTACGCCCTGGCAGGCCAGGAAAGAAAAGGCTATCAAAATGTATTATTATGTTTATATTTTGAGAAGTATATCTTATCCCGAAAACTATTATACATGATATACAACAAATGTTAAAAAGAGATTGGTCAAGCATAATAATGGGGAAGTGCCACACACATCAAAAAACAAGCCTTGGAAGATACAAACAGTAATTGCATTCACCGAAAAAGAAAAAGCCTTAGCATTCGAGAAATATCTTAAAAGTCACTCAGGTCGGGCATTTGCAAAGAAGCATTTTTGAGTTATCAGTGTTGATCGTATTGTTTTTTTAATGGAGTAAAATAAAATTAGAATGTAAGAGTGAAACTCAATTTAAACACCTCCTTATCTCATTAATCTCAACAAAGCCGGACCTGTAACGGCAAAGCGAAGCCGGAATTTTCTTAAGGCATCCCCTTGATTTTAAAAGAATTATTAAACAATTTTATAACGGCTTTTGGAACAAAGACTTGCGGCTGCAGGCAGGAAAAATCCGGAGTTACGAAAGCTGAATTTCCTACCAAAAATACTACGTTGATTAAATGATGGGTATAGGTTGAGGGGGATGGATTAAGAGTAAAACGTACCATTCAAATATTATGAAAAATACAAAAATCATTTCAGTTGAAGAGGTGGTCGCAAATTGTGACCGGTTCAGGTTATTTAAAGATGACATCTTTTATCAATAAAGCAGATATATAATAGTTTGATAAGAATACCGGTTGTATGTTAATCTTATTCAAAAAGAAAGATGTCATCTTTCCTGGCAAAGAAAAATTTGAAAGCTTGATATTCCATTTTGGAATATCAAGATTGAACGAAAAAAGATATAACATAAAACATTTTTAGAGTAATGCTTTATGAAAAATACACAAGTAATTCCTGGTGAAATAATTGAAAATAAAATATTGCTTATACGTGGGCAGAAGGTAATGCTGAGTTCCACTCTTGCCCGTCTTTATGGAGTTGAAGTTCGCGTTCTTGTACAGGCAGTAAAAAGAAATATCAAACGCTTTCCTGCTGATTTTATGTTTCAACTTACAAAAGAAGAATACGCAAACTTGAAATCACAAATTGTGATTTCAAGCTGGGGAGGC
>CAZTDB010000303.1:0-4132 GCA_964612385.1 uncultured Ignavibacteriaceae bacterium | reverse complement strand
AAGCAATTAAACAAATCGGCTGAAGTTCTTTTAGAAGCAAGCGAGAAATATCCTTCTTCATCCGAAATTCCTGCGGTTCTTTATTCGCTTGCGGCTTTGTACTTTGATGAGGGCGATTATGAGAAAGCATCGGATATATTTAATAAATTCATAATAAGATATCCCGATAATCCCAATGTAAAAGAAGCGCGGTACTTTAGATCTTATGCTTATTTCGAGTTGGGTGATTGGCAGCAGGCTTATAATTCATTCAAGCAATTTGCAGCAGCATATCCGCAGGACCCGCTTGCGCCGGAAACACAATTTTTTGCAGCCGAAGCCTTATTCAACTCAAAGGATTTTAATAAAGCAATAAGCGAGTATAGAATTGTCTATCAGAGATATCCTAATCACGATTACGCTGCGCAGGCTCTTTACAACGAAGCATGGTGTTATTTTGAGCTTGAGCAGCCTGAAAAAATGATTGAAACATTTAAGAGGTTGGCTCAGAGGTATCCGTCATCTAATTTTGCGGGCGACGGGCTTTTCACCATCGGAGATTACTATTACAATATCAAAGATTATATGCAAGCTGCCGAAGCTTATACCGAGCTGATAACAAAGTTTCCCAATTACGAAAAAGCAAAAGAAGCCGAAGAGCTGCTTTACGATCTTTCGCAGATAAATTCCTTTTTGGAATATGAACAGGCAATGAAATATTTCGATGCACGGAATTATCAAAAAACTATTGAGGAGCTTACGCGACTGCTTGAAAAATACCCCGATGCAAGCATTGCGGTAGGCTGCCAGGTAAATATAGCCGCTTCTTACGAGATGCTTGAAAATTATCGTAAGGCGGCTGAGTGGTACAGAAAAATTCTTGAAAAATATTCCGGCAGCAAAGACGATAACGAACGCAGTGCGGTCATCTTTGCACAAGAGCACTTAGAATGGATTGAAGAAAACTACTACTAAACAGAGCTTAATTTAATTTGGAGGAGATAATTTTGGTTAATATTATTTTATTGGTTCAGACAGACGGTGGAAGCTGGTTATCTAACAACTGGCTTGTTTCAACCATTGAAAAGGGAGGTTACGGAATTATGCTGCCTCTCTTTATATTTTCTGTTATAACCTTCGGCATACTAATCGAGAGGCTGTATAAATATTTCAGTGTCCCCCCCGCCGAAAAGTCAAATTCGTTTCTTAATCAAATCGAAGAAAATATTCGAACCTACGGAGATATTGAGAAAGTAGTTGAGTTTATCAAAACAACAAAAGGGATACTTTCTTTTGTATTTCTTAAGGTGATAATGAGATATAAATTTCTCGTTGAAGAAAAACGCCCTATTCTCGATATGAGGAACGAGCTGCTCGAAACCGGAGATGAATCGGCAAGAGAGTATTTAGAAGAATTTCTTCCGATTGTAAATACAATTGCAAGTGTTGCTACGCTTTTAGGATTATTAGGAACAATCATTGGTATGATCACTTCTTTTGACGAAATTGCAAAAGGGGGGAAAGGCGATCCGGCTGTGGTTGCAGGCGGCATATCAACGGCATTGCTTACAACTGCCGCGGGTTTAATTGTTGCCATCCCTGCCGTTCTATCTTACAGCTTTTTAAGAAGAAGGATGGAAAAAATTATTCTTAAAATAGAACCGATTACGAATCATTTTATTAATTTTATTTTACGGGATCTCGCACGGCTTTCTACTTACAAAGCTATGTTGATCACGGCTTTCCGGGATGGTGTACTTAATAAAGAAGAAGAAAAATTTCTTAAAGAAAAAAGAGTAGAGTTGAATATTTCCGATTCTGAATTTGAAAAGCTTGCTTCCGAGCTTAAGGCTCAAATGAATGTTGACGTTAAACTGCCTAAGTCGGATGTGTAGCCATGGCAAAGAAAAAAAGTAAATTAGCAGAGCTTGGAATTGATATGACGCCGATGATTGACTGCGTCTTTCAATTGCTAATCTTTTTTATGGTTACAACGGTGTTTGCAGTTCAAAGCGGACTCAAGGTCGATCTTCCGCAGGCTTCAACTTCGGATGCACCGCCGGAAAAAGATCTCAGCATTACCATCTCAGAAAAAGGTGAAATGGATTTGAACGGCACAATGGTCACAATGGACGACCTTGAAGATCAATTGCGCATTCAAAAAGATATTTTCGGAAGTAAGGTTTTAATCATTAAAGCAGATGCCAAAGCCATGCATGGAATTGTTGTTGACGTAATGGATGCCGCAAAAATTGTCGGCATCGATCAGCTTGCTATAGCTACCGACAAAGAAGAAGAGGAAAAACCGGGTTCTTAAAGAACATGACAGAAACGATATTTAAAATACCGGGGTACGAACTTTCAGAGTATGTAAATAAAACTTTATACTCGGTTAGAAAACAGCTACTGTTGTTTATCGGGTTGAGTTTAATTGTTCATTCCCTCCCGATTATTTTAAATATTGATCTTTCTCACGAAGTTGTTGAAAAAAAGAGACCTCCGACTACGGTTAAATTTATTCAAAGAGCGCCGCGTCTGCAGAAGCAAATGGAGCTGCAAAAAACTCCTAAGATTGTGCAGCGGACAATGCAGAGAAGAGTATCGCAGCAGAGAATGAGCATGATGCCCAGGACTATGACTACTGCAGCCACTCACGGCGGAACGGCATTAGGTTCATTGGGAAGACCGGGTGACCTTGTTGATAGAACATTTTCACCAAGGCAGCAGTTTTACGGACCGAATATTTCCACCGAAGTTATTAATACCCGGGGCGGCTCAAAAACAGTCGGCAGCCTAAAAGATGAACTTATCGACTACACAAATTTTCAAGACAGATTTTACGGCTGGGTTGAGCAGGGAAAAAATAAAAAGGATATAAGCGGTTACCTTGAATTTTATCAGCTTCAATACCGCGGCAGCAGGCTGGATCAAAATAATGAACCGGGCTGGAACGTAGTTCCGCTTGCTTTGCCTTCGTTAGTAGAATATGCAGAAAAACATACTAAGCTTAATATTATACTGCGCGGAAGCATCAGAATGGATTCAAAGGAATTGATGGAAGTTCCGATGATTTACATGATGGGTGCCGAATCAACTCCTATTTACAGTGATAAGGAGGTTGAAGGATTAGAAAAGTATTTACGAAACGGTGGATTTCTTTTTATTGATGATGGGTACGCCGCTCGGTGGGGTGCATTCAACCAGAAAGCACGGCAGTTAATTCAGGAAGCATTAGGTTACGATGCTGAATGGGAACGTATTCCAAATAACCATTGGATTTATCATTGTTGGGAGGATTTTGCCGGACCTCCTCCAGGTGAAGATGAAGTGCGGCTTAATCCTAACCATCCGGTGCAAGAAAGATACAGATATTTAGAAGGGATTTTTTTAAATGGAAGATTGGCAGTTTTAATTAGCAGCAAAGGTTACAATAAAGCTTGGGGTGAATGGCCCCGGAATCCGCCAACCTTGGGCGGTCCGCTTGATAATTCACGCCAACTACAATTTGGCTTAAATGTTATTGTGTTTGCTTGTACGCAAAAAGGCGGAATCATAGATCAGAATAAACGAAAAGTTGCTTCAGAACAAAATTAACAGTTAAATAATGAAAAAGATTTTTATTGCTTTACTCCTCTCACTTTCCGTAATCGGATGCGATGCGGTTTACCGTTATGTTTTTCTTCCGCCGGAAAGAATTGAAAAAACTTTAGTACCGAATAATGAAACTATCCTTGCGTTGAACGATACCAGCTATTATATAACCCGGGATGGACAAGCGGTTGGTTACGATGCAAAGAATTGGAAAGTTGAAATTAGGTACATGTCCGATTATCAATTAAATACGTTTGAATTTCCTTCTGAGTCAGATGATTTTGAATTATCGGGTAATCCTTATACTTATGGCAATTGGACCGATCCTCAGTTCGGTTTCACACCCAAACGATTTACCGTTTTTAAAGTGACGATATATAACTACACTGGTTCAAAAATTAACTACGATCCCGAATCAACTGTTTTGCAAACAGACCGCGGTGATTATTTTGTTGCTTATGCACGCGAGCAAAAGAATGCTCGCAACCAAAGCATCGAAGAATATTATAAAATAAGAAAAGGTGCCGGCGGAGTTGACGATGAAGTGTATGAAACCCGAATG
>CAZTDB010000302.1:0-4134 GCA_964612385.1 uncultured Ignavibacteriaceae bacterium | reverse complement strand
AAACTAAAATAACATTTTATCTTCCTAGAGAAAGTAAAGTGAATATCACCATCATCGACACAAACGGGAAATTCGTAAACAAGATATTTGAGGGTGTGCGGCAGGCGGGTATTTACGATACGACATGGAATGCCTCAAAACTTTCATCGGGGATTTACTTCATAAAAATGCAAGCCGAATCGTTGACTTCGCAAAAAGAATATACGAAGACAATTAAAGTGGTTCTAACTAAATAACTCACCTTACGCAGGATTCACAAAACTGTTTGTCTTGGTTTACAAAATAACCAATATTTCATGTACAAGGTTGTAAAAACGGGGCATCCCGACCGAAGGTTCTTTATGAAAGATATTCGGGACAAGTTGCCTCGCCTCTATAAATTAGTCTGTACCGATATTCTTTTTAACCGTACTATTTAATTCTGATACTTAATAGATTCAAGTATTTCGCGCATGCATCTGCGCAGTTCATTCCATCTATTGCGGCAGAAATAATTCCCCCGGCGTATCCTGCGCCTTCCCCACAGGGAAACAATCCTTCGGCATCAGGATGCATTAAAGTATTTTTATCACGCAAAATTCTGATAGGGGAGCTTGTCCGGCTTTCCGGGGCAGTAAGCACTGCTTCCGAGGAATAATATCCTTTCATTTTTTTATCGAAGATAATTAATGCCTTTCTTAAATAATCTGAAATAAATTTCGGAAGGAATTGATGAAGCGGCGCAGAAGTTAATCCCGGAATGTAGGATGCCGGAGGAAGAGATTCAGAAATTTTATTATTTACGAAATCTGTTAAGCGTTGAGCCGGTGCGCTTTGTGTTTGATTAGCAAACTTAAAAGTCAATTGTTCGTATTTTTGTTGAAGCATCAAACCGCCGAAAGGATGGAAACGCTCGTACTCTTTCCAATCCCGTTCATTAACTGTTACAACTAATCCGGCATTGGCGAAAGGGGAATTCCTTTTAGAGAGAGACATCCCATTTACCACTATCTCACCCGTTGCAGTTGCAGCAGGAACAATTATTCCGCCAGGACACATACAAAAAGAGTAAATTCCTCTTTGATCAATTTCGCAAGTTAAAGAGTAACTAGCCGCAGGAAGAAACTTGCCTCTTTCCTCAGTACGATATTGAATTTTATCAATCAGTGTTTGGGGATGCTCAATTCTAACACCCATTGCGAAGGGCTTTGGTTCAATTCGAATATTTTTTTTATGCAGCAGATAGAAAATATCTCGTGCCGAATGTCCTGCTGCTAAAATCAAAGCATCGCAGCTTATTTCACTCTCATCGTTCACAATTACTGCTTTAACTTTGCCGTTAATTACTACAAAATCTGTTACGCGTGAGTTAAAATGAATTTCCCCTCCACAATCGAGTATAGTTTTGCGAACAGCTTCTACAACTTTAGGCAGCTTATTGGAACCAATATGCGGATGTGCATCGATAAGAATATCCGGATGGGCATTATGCTGGACTAATATTTTCAAAATTTTTTTTACATCGCCTCTTTTGGTTGATCGGGTGTATAATTTCCCATCGCTGTATGTACCCGCACCGCCTTCTCCGAAACAATAATTTGAGTCCGGATTAACCATGTGATTTTGTTGAATGGCTTTTATATCCCGTCTACGGGATCGAACATCTTTTCCTCTTTCAATGATAACCGGCTTTAATCCTAACTCAATTAATCTTAGAGCTCCAAATAATCCGCCTGGACCGGAGCCAACAATTAAAACTTTTTTGTCTGACTTTACAGGATGGAATTGCACCGGCGGTTCTTCGGAAGGCAGTTCATTTACAAAAACTTCTGCACGAATTTTATATACCGCCTGCTTGCTTCTTGCATCGATTGATCGACGAAGCGGAACAACTGCTTTTATTTCCTCACGGTTTAATTTCAGTTTTCTTGCAGCAGCAATGTACAAATTATCTTTATCTGCCAGTAATTCCGGCAGAAGGGTTACTTCTACAACCATAGCCTACAGAGTATAATGGTGAAAATGAAGAGCTTGTTCGATTTAGATCGTTATCATCAGAAAAGATTTTTAATCCAGCCGCCATCAACTTGAATGGTGCTTCCTGTAATATATGAAGCTTGATTCGATGCCAAAAATGCTACAATTGAGGCGATCTCTTCGGGACGGGCTAAACGGTTCATCGGAATTTGCTTTGCCATTCCTGCCAATACCTCTTCATGAGATTCGCCGGTAAGCTTTGATTTTGAAACAGCCAGATCGTACAGCCTGTTAGTTAATGTAAAACCGGGAGCGATGTTGTTCACAGTGATGTTATATCGAGCAACTTCATTGCTTAGCGATTTTGCGAAACCGATAACACCTGTTCGAAGTGAATTTGAAAGCATCAAGTTATCGATAGGCTGCTTAACGGCAACCGAGGTGATATTAATTATTCTGCCCCATTCGCGAAGCAGCATATCAGGAACGATCAAATTACAAAATCTAACAACGCTTAGCAGAACTTGCTCAAAAGCATCCTCCCAATTTTCTTCTCTTAGGTCTCTGAAAAACCCTGATACCGGACCTCCGCAGTTATTCACAAGAATATCGATCTTACCGAACTGATCTTTCACTGCACTGACGGTATTTTCAATATCTTTTAGTTTATTAAGATCGCAAACACACCAGAAAGGCTCTACTCCAAATTTCCTTTTCATCTCAGAAGAGGCATTCAGCAAGTCTTCTTTATTACGTGAACAAATAGCAACCTGGCAGCCTTCTTCGATTAGTGCATCGGCTGCGGCACGCCCTATTCCTTTACTTGAGGCGGTTATTAGTGCTGTTTTTCCCGTTAAACCTAAATCCATCTTTTTATATTTAGTTATGAATTAAAATTATTTAGCTCTTGAGTTTGAAACCGTAAGATTAGAAAAATAATCGAAATATTATCCGGCGTGCTCAGGCTGTTTCTCCTTGAGGCTTTTTACTATTTCGCTCGTGTCCAAAGCAATTACCAATTCTTCATTCGTAGGGATGCGAAGAACTTTTACCTTCGATGTATCGGTTGATATAATCAGGTCTTTGTTATTATTCTTTTCACGGTCAATCTCTATTCCCCAAAATTCCATATCCCTGCAAACTTCCTCACGAACTTCAACAGAGTTTTCACCTATACCTCCGGTAAACACAAAAGCGTCAAGTCCACCTAAAGCTGCAGCATAGGCGCCTAAATATTTTTTTATTCGATAACAAAAGATTTCGAATGCGTAGGTGGCTCTTTTATGCCCTTGTTTTACTGCTTGAATAATTTCTCTCATATCACTGCTTTCACCGCTTATTCCGGTTAAGCCGCTGTGTTTATTCAGAAGAGTGCCTGCTTCATTTAATGATAAACCTTCTTTGCTCATTATATATAGTATTAAAGATGGATCGAGATCGCCGCTGCGGGTGCCCATTAACAATCCTTCGAGAGGAGTAAATCCCATGCTCGTATCGATAGAATGACCTCTGTCAATAGCAGCCATGCTGCATCCATTCCCGAGATGCGCTGTTATAAGCTTAAGCCCTTCAAGATTAGAATTTAGAATTTCGGCAGCCCTTTGTGCCACGTAAAGATGTGATGTCCCGTGAAAACCATACCTTCTTATCTTATGTTTTTTATATAATTCGTAAGGTATGCCGTACAAAAAGGACTTAGGTGGCATTTTGATATGAAATGCAGTATCGAAAACGCTGCATTGGGGAGTGTTGGGCAAAATTCTTTTGACAGCTTGAATACCCTTAATATTAGGGGGGTTATGCAGCGGTGCAAGTTCGATATTATCCTGCAGCACTTCGATTACATGGTCGTCTATTAAAACAGAATCGGAAAAAGTTTCACCACCATGCACCACACGGTGACCGACGGCTTCAATATCTTCTTTATCTTCAATTACACCGTGATTTTTACTGAGCATTACACCAAGCACATATTCAATTGCAATTTGATGGTCTAAAATTTCACCGACAATTTTAATTGCATCACCGTCATATCTTGAGTGAGACAACACTGCACTGCTCATTCCGATTCTTTCTACGAGACCTTTAGCAAGTGCAATTCTTTGCTCCGTGTCTATAAATTGATATTTGATTGATGAACTTCCGCAATTGAGCACTAATACTTTCATATTATATCCT
>CAZTDB010000301.1:0-4142 GCA_964612385.1 uncultured Ignavibacteriaceae bacterium | reverse complement strand
CAATCGTAACCGGAAGCAAGATTTCCTTCAGTGCCATTAAAATATAAACAATCAGAACAAAGGAAATGAAGCCCAACAAATAAGTAGTCAGCTTAATATATTTTTCTGAAATGCTTGTGTTAATTTCCATTTTTGTTTTTACTTTCATCTTGTTTAAATGACTTAGTTAAAATATGATCCCGGTTTAAATAGAACCAATCCATTTTCTTAAAATTTTCCTCCAACATTTTGATAAAGTTTGCATCGCCCTTATAACGTGCGGCAAGCGCTGCCATTTTTCGTGCATTAACTATATCCATATTTTCAATCATGTAGTTCGAAAGACGAAACAAGCCGTAGGAACTTGCAAAATCGAAAACAATAAATGTTCTATCGAACTGCTTTATAAACAGCTTATAGTCTTCACTTATTTCTCTCGATAAATCAATCATCACGGGAAATGAAGAATAATTATACTCCAATTTATTTAAATCTTTCAGCACAATATACTTATTAAAATTATTTCCCGTTAGATATATCTTTAACAATGAATCAATTTGCGAGAGTGAAATCCTTAAGTTAGATAAATAAAATAGCGTATTGTTAGGTTTTTCTCTTTTTAAAGATTGATAAATCTGAACGGCATTTTGAACCTGGCCATTTTCGGCATACGAATCAGCCAGCAGAAATTTAAGATTATAATAATATGCGGTATTCTCATAATTAATTAACTTTTCTTCAAGCTGTTTGATCGCTTCATCCAAACCGCTTATCTTTTTTGTGCAATTAATTTTACCGACTAAAGCCTGGTAATTATCGCTTAAAGATAATACCTCATCAAACAATTTTTCTGCTTCTTCACAGTTCCCCGAATTATATAAACGCCATGCCTTTCGAACGGTAATTGCAATAAACCGCGGGCAAACTTTTTGAAACATAGATTTTCTTCCGAAGTAATACTTTGCTCTATGCTTTTCCGAAAGAGCGTCGTTGCGATTATTATTAAAAAACCCGGATAGAAAGTTGTAGTAGTTTTCTATTATTTCATTTTCGGGAATAGAATATGTTTCCAGGAAATTAAGATTGCCGTATAACTTACGATACTTTTCAACTCCATAATTTTCTATTAGATATGAGGAGAATGAACCCGCATAGATGTATGAGAGACTGGATGTTCTTGTAAAGAAACCGATCGTGCTGAAAAGCTCTTCTAATTCAATTTTATATTCATTATTGTATGCTAATGCAGCCAAATAATGAAGATCATTTTCATCATACTCCGATTCGGCTGCCATTGCCGCACCTTCGGTCAACAATGGATTTGCCATATAAGCCACTTTAAAAATACTCCAGCTGAATTCACCTGCAAAGCAATGCGCAATTTCGTGTTTAAGAGTTGATGTAAAATTATCCTTATTAACATAAATTTGATTCAGCCACGGTTTTGCCGCATCAGCCGCTTCGGTACCGAAAAGCCTGCCCTTTTGTTCTCTTGCATCGAATAAAATAGAAATTATTTTCACATTAGGTTTGACTCCAAAATATTGGTGCAACGATTCGAAGTAATATTCGTGATGTAAAACTATAGCTTTAAGCAAATTTTCATCCATCGTATCAGAGTGATGAATTATAAAATTTTCAGTTTCAGTTGTTCCTCTTAATTCTTCTTTTATGCTGCTTAGTGTAGTTGAATATCCGAATTGAGGTGATAAATAAATAAATGCGGCAGCAGCGGCTAATGCTGAAATTTGAATTAAATATGATTTTATTTTTATCAATTTGAAATGAACAGCAAACAATGTATAAAATAAAATTCCAAAATAAAGCAGATTAACTATTCTGTAAATGATTAACCTGACAGTAATTTCAATTCCTTCATCGTACACACTTCCTGGAAGGTAAGTAAAAATCGGATTGTAAAAATACATCTGCGGATTAAAATAATACTCGAACAACGGAATGAATAAAATTATCAAATAGAGGATGCAAAACAGCAATATCGTTTTTCGTCTTGAAACAGCAAACGTGCCAAACGCAATCCCGCTGCCAACAATGATAGAAGGAGCAGCAATAATCAGATAAAAAATGACGCCATCTGTTATCGAACAAGCAATTGTGGAAAAAGAATTTATTAATGCCATGATAAAAGGAATAAGCAGAAAAAGCAGAGAGGAAATCCGGAATCCCTTCTTAAAAGATTTTCTTGGCAAATCAGGATTGGAAGGCTTTCGCAGCAGTGAAATTGTATAAAAACCGGATAAGATTACAAGTATTATCCCATTAAAAACAGCAAACTCAAATCCAAATACATTGGTCAACGGAAGCTGCAATAAAATGAAGTTGTAAACTGTGAGAACAATTAAATAAACCGGGAGTTTATTTTGAAACAAGAATATTTTCTTTACGTTCATCACAATTAATATTCAGTTCCTTCAACTCTGCTGATATCCGCACCGAGAGCTTTTAGCTTTTCTTCAATTCGCTGGTAACCTCTATCGAGGTGATAAACACGAAGCACCTCGGTTTTTCCTTTTGCGGCTAACCCCGCAAGCACTAACGATGCACTTGCCCGTAAATCGGTTGACATTACTTTTGCACCGGTTAATTGTTTTACACCTCTTATAACGGCGCTGTTTTCATTCACCGAAATATCAGCACCAAGCCTCTGGAGTTCAGGCACATGCTTGAATCGATCTAAGTATATTGTATCGGTAACTGTTGAAACCCCTTTCGCGAGTGTCATGTAAGCCGTCCATTGTGCTTGCATATCAGTGGGAAAGCCGGGAAAAGCCGCAGTCGATATATCTTTAGGTTGAATGATTAACCCGGGAGCTTTTAATTTAATACCGGATGATGAAATGGTGATAGAGCATCCACTGTCTTCTAATTTTGAAAGCACAGCCTCGAGAAGTTTTGATGAAATATTTTTAATGGTGATGCTTCCGCCCGTAATAGCGGCGGCAATCAGCATTGTTCCGGCTTCAATTCTATCGGGAATTGTTTCAATGCTGCATGGCTTTAGTTCATCAACTCCTTCGATGGTTAAACAGGTAGTATTAGCTCCATAAATTTTGGCGCCCATTTTTATCAGATAATCAACCAGGTTAGTAATTTCCGGCTCGATAGCTGCGTTGTTAATAACTGTAGTACCTTTGGCTAACACAGCCGCCATAAGTAAATTACCTGTTGCACCGACTGAAGAAACATCGAAATTAATTTTTGCGCCATGAAGTCTTTTTGTTTTTGCGACGATATAACCTTCAACAAGGTCTATATTCGCACCCATCTTTTTTAATCCCTCGAGATGAAGATTGATAGGTCTAGGTCCCCAAGCACAACCTCCGGGCAAAGAGACTTTAGCTTCGCCAAATTTTGTGAGCAACGGACCAAGTACATAAACCGATGCCCTCATCTTTTTTACATGCTCGTAAGGAGCAATGAGATTATTTATTCTGCTCGTATCAAGCTCCATTGTATGATTCGAGAAGCTGCCCTCGACTCCTAAATTCTTAAGCAATTTTAGCATTGTAAAAACATCATTAAGCTCGGGTGTATTACATAATTTTGCTTTGCCGTGTGCAAGTATCGATGCCGGCATTAATGCAAGCGAAGCATTTTTTGCACCACTTATTTCAATTGTGCCGTTTAATTTTTTTCCGCCTGTAATTACGAATTTATCCATTATAAACTCATTTATTTTAAGTGTATCGAAAATTGGATTACCATTTTTTCCTGTTCACAAATTGTAACATTAATAACTCACCTTATGCAAGGAGTCGAAAACCTCCGAGGTTTTGGCAATCGATATTTTCAGAAACTTATTCATTGCTTAAAAATCAAAAATATTTCGGTAAAAACATACATTGAAACCTCGGAGGTTTATGATGCTGCGTAATGTGAGTTAATAATTTTCTTCTTGAACTTCACATTAACAATTCAAAAAAAAGTTTTTTGATGCACACCTGTAATACATAAACAAAATCACTTGCACAAAAAAGGGTAAGAATTGTGCATGTTGGGGTCAACATGCACTAGCGCTGTGCATATTACCGATACATTGCACAAAAAAGTCGATATTTTGTGCATGTTTATCAACTTTTTGATAATATATCACTATCAACCGACTAAAATTTAGTATTAGCAAAAAAGTTTAGGAAACAGAA
>CAZTDB010000300.1:0-4148 GCA_964612385.1 uncultured Ignavibacteriaceae bacterium | reverse complement strand
AGAATTATTTTGGTTTGAAAGTTATGATATGCAGCTAAGCCAATCAACATTTTAATTATTCCCTAATTGGACTGATAAGTTTTTTATTTCTATCCATATAACTAATTTTGAATAAACGCTAAAGAAATAAATTAACAGGATTCAACATGAACAAATTTTATCAATTAAGATATTCAATTCTTTTGATTGCAGCCATCATTGTTTCGGGTTGTGCAGCAAGTATCCAAATTAGTGATGATCAAATACTTGAAGAAGCTAAGCTTAAAATACAGCAGCAATTTTCCGATCCAAGATTCGACCATGCGTTTTGGGGTGTATTAATAAAATCACTGAAAACAGGAGAGATTTGGTATGAACAGAACGCCAATAAATTATTCATGCCTGCATCGAATGAAAAAATTCCGACTACTGCCGCGACTCTCACAAAGCTGGGACCAGAATTTAAATTTACCACTGAACTTTATTACGATGGGTTTATTGAGGGCAATACAGTAGACGGCGACTTAATTGTGGTTGGAGACGGCGATCCAACTTTGTATACACGTTTCTACGATAGTCCAACTGATGTTTTTAAAAAATGGGCGAAGATCTTAAAGCAAAAAGGTATTGAAATTATTTCCGGCAGAATTATAGGTGACGATAATGCTTTTGACGATAATAGAATTGGTTACGGCTGGGCTCATAATAACCTCGACACTTGGTACTCGGCTGAAATTGATGCACTGCAGTTAAACGAAAATTATATCGACCTGAAAATTATCCCTCCAACCTCATTGGACGAAGAAGTCAAAATTGAGCCTAACTTAAAAAGCAGCTATTATAAAATTATTAACAACATAAAAGTGATCGAATCCGGTGCATCGAATGTTTGGACATCAAGAGAATATGGTACAAACAACATCGTTTTGAACGGGACAGTGCTAATCGGCGATAAACCTATCGAACGTTCACCTTCAATTACTAATCCGTGTCTTTTTTATGTCACTGTTTTGAGGGAGACATTTGAGGAAGAGGGGATTAAGGTTATAGGTAATCCTGCTGATTGTGATGATATTCCGGAGTGGGTAAGACCGCAGGCAGATATAATTTTGATTGATACTCATTACTCGCCTCCTCTTAAAGACATATTAAAAAACCTAATGAAACCAAGTCAAAACCTTTATGCAGAGACGATGACAAAGATTTTAGGATGGAAATTCATGGGTGAGGGTTCATTCAGACAAGGTAAGAAAATAGTTGAAGAAGTACTAAAAAGTTTTGGTGTAGAATCCGATTCTTATGCATATATGGACGGTTCAGGATTATCGAGATACAATTACATTTCGCCAAGACAGATTACAGCAATATTAGAAGGGATGTTATCAAGTCCTTTCAAGAATGAATGGCTCGAAACTTTTCCTATTGCCGGTGTTGATGGAACACTAAAGAATAGGATGAAAAATACTTCTGCTGAAGGAAACGTACGGGCAAAAACCGGAACGATATCGAATGTAAGGGGTTTATCCGGTTATGCTTCAACAGCAGATGGAGAAGAGATAGTTTTTTCATTTTTAGTTAATTCACATTTGAGATCCTCAAGAGAAACAGAAGAGATAACGGATTCCGTGCTCGAGATAATTACATCATTGGATAGAAGTAAAACTATAACAACCGCAATTAGGTAAGAAAATTCTTAAATAACATAGATACCGCTAATTACACGAGTTTACACGAATCGAAATTAAAGGTGTTACATTCGTGCAAATTCGTGTTCATTAGTGGCTTACAACTTGATTTGCAAGAACAGAAATTAGAATTTATATCCAACTAAAGTAATACTAACAATCTTTGCCTTACTAATATTGTATTCTTTTACTTCCTCATCGGATAAAAACACTTTCAATAAACTATCGGGAAGATGAATTATTTTTTCCTTCTTTATTTCGATATTCTTAAAACCGGTTTTGTCAACAATTGCAAAATATTCGTCTTTACTGGAAGCTCCCGCAACACAGCCGGCATATAGTTCTGCCGAACGTTTAATTTTTTCAGGTAACTTGCCATTAATCACGATGTCCGATATACAGAAATGTCCACCTGATTTCAATATGCGATAAATTTCATTGAAAGCTTTTTCTTTATCCGGTACAAGGTTCAGAACGCAATTACTTACAATTACATCTGCAGTATCATTAGGCAGAGGGATATTTTCAATTTCACCATATATAAAATCTACGTTATGATATCCCAACTTAAATTTATTTTTTTCAGCTTTAATTAACATTTCCGGAGTCATATCCAATCCAATAACTTTTCCCGACTCACCAACTAATGAACGCGCAATGAAAACATCGTTGCCCGCTCCCGAACCAAGATCAATTACTGTATCTCCTTCTTTAATACCCGCGAATTGAGTCGGCAAACCGCAGCCTAAATTAAGGTCTGCATCTTCAACATATCCCTCAAGCTTGCTGTAGTCATCCGCCATTATTGAAAAATTCACATCAGGAGAACAAGCACAACCGCAATCCTGGCTCAGACCCGCTGTCTTGGCAATGCTGCCATATTTTTCTTTCACTATTTGTTTTATTTCGTTTTCATTTTGCATTTGTATTTTTCCTTTTAACAGTTACAAATTTTTAAAAAAAGTTTTGAAAAAGTTGTGCTTGCAGAATTAAGAGCTTTTGAACTCAAACAATAGCAAGTTTTTGGACCATCTATTTCGCCTTCAATTAAACCAACCCGTTTAAGCTCTTTTAAGTGCTGTGAAACCGTTGATTGCGCAAGCGGCATAAGTTCTACTATATCTCCGCACATGCAAACATTTTTATCCGTAAGTATTTTGAGAATTTTAATTCTTGCAGGATGGGAAAGTGCTTTGGCAATATCAGCCAATAATATTTCCTCTTTTGAAAATAAATCTACTTTTGATTGAGCCATAATAATTTTCCTTAATGTATATCGTAAACATACGATAATAAAATATAATGTCAAATACTATATAAAAAAATCTCCTTCATCTTTTAGATGAAAGAGATTTATATAATGTATGAGAACCGCTTTTTAAAGAAATTAAATTAATGCTTTTCCTTTATGCCGATGAAAGATTTTCCATCCTCACTGAGATTTTTAGAATACTTTTCGGGATTTGTTCTAAACTTTGAATCACAGCCATCACAACAGAAACCATATAGTTTACCGTTATACTCAACGGTATTTGCTTCGGGATCAATCTCATTACCCATAACAGGACATACTTCATTCCAGATAAGCTTAGTGCTGCAGCATGCATCGGCAGCTTTTATATCAACATCCTTATAACGATGTGACTGTGCTTCCGTCTTTTTTATATCGGACTTTTGTGAATGTTCTTTGTGCTGTGTTGTTCCGTCATGATTCATCATGTGGTGGGTTTTATTTTTAATGCTGTCAGTTTCAGTTTTATCGGCAGTAAAAGCAAAATTACTTACCGACGTAATTATGATTATTGAAACGACTAATAGTACGAGTTTTTTAGAGTATTTCATTCAATTATCTCCTATTGGTTATCAAAATATTTATTAAGGTTACTTTGGGCATCCTTTATACTGTATTCTTCTAATTTCATTTTGCAGACCGGGCAATTACCGCTTTCATCGGAAATTACCTCATAATCCATAGGACATTGAAAAACATTACCGTCCTGATTACGATCGATTGAAGCAACCTCAAATCCTTCAGATCTTATCACTGTAGAATCCGGCATTTTTTGTCCTGCTTGAGTTTGCTGCTCCATTTTGTCATGCTTCTGTTCACTTTCGCATCCAGAAATAAGCAGTCCATACACTGCTATAATCAGGATAAGGAAGCTTAAAATCATAACGAAATTTTTCTTTCGCTTTCTCATATTACTTTCTCCGTATTTATTATTTGAATTAAACTTACTACTAATTATAAGTTTATTTATGTGCAATTCATTTTGCGTTTTATATCGCAGAAATACCTTTCTCATCTGTTCTCACTGTATATACTTCATCAAAGGGTGCAATCAATATCATTCCATCGCCGGGGTATCCTGTTCGCGCACTTTGACGTATTAAAGAGATAATGTGATTAACATTTTCATCGTCTATTAAGATTTCCAGCTTTATAACTCTATATGTATCTGCGAAAGAATATTTTTTGCTTAT
>CAZTDB010000299.1:0-4155 GCA_964612385.1 uncultured Ignavibacteriaceae bacterium | reverse complement strand
GTTTCTGCTTAAATGATTTTCGATATCCAGCCAGGTTGCACCCGGCTGATTAGCACCGAACATCGAAGCACCTAACGAGCTGAATATTATTGCCTTTGCATTCATAGTTTGAACTGCCGCAAGACTTGAAATACATAAAGCCGGAAATGAACCGGATAATATTAATCCCACTGTTTTAGTTGAATCGATAGTTAAATCGGTTAAGTATTTTATGACAAGCGCTGCAAACTCCGGACTTGTCGAAATTTCTTTTGCTTCTAATGAGCCAAGGGTAGTTGTTATCTCAGTGAATTCATCTCCGATCAGATAATTATGCTTTACTGCACTATGCACGTCGCTAAATATTTTCTTTTCTTTTTTCATCCGATAGATGCTATTAAACCAGGTTTCGGCTAATCTTACTGCCTCGTGCATTTGCCGGGTATCTTTTCTTTCATTGCTGAACGTAAAAAAGTATTCTATAAGAATTAGGAATACCAGCGCAATCGAAAAAATTACGAGAAGCTTTCTTTCACTTTGTATTTTTGATAAATCCATTATTTAAAAAGTGTTAATATCAAGTAAATCAAAATTGTTACAATGCCTAAAGCAGCAAGAGTTGGTAATGCCTTTTGGCGAACCATTTCGTTAGCAATCAGCCCGGGAATAATATATCCTATCGACTGAAGGTCTATCTGAATACCAGCCACAGGCTGCAGCTTAAATTCAATTAACAGCTTTAGAAGAAAGCCAAGAATTAAAGCAATTAATAATTTTCTTTTTCCATAGATAATCAGCCATCGGGATAAGAAAATAATTATCAGCCACACGAGCACAGCAATAACAACCGTAACGGCCATTTTCCCCGGCTGATGTATGAACAGTGCAAAGTATGCAGGGGCAATAACACCGCCGGGTGAAATGCCGACAATTTCATAGAACAAAAAACCGATAATGAGTCCGACAAAAAACGCTTCAATTATCATTAACGATTCTTTTTTTTATTTGCTCTCTCAAAGTGTTAATAAGCAAAAAGCCTTCACCTGAAATATTTCCGAAACCGAAGTAAGTAGTATCCGGCTCCGATAACTCCTCAAGGTGTTTCAAAACGTCGTTAATTTTTCTCTTTGACCATGTAATTATTTTTTGAGATTCAATTCCATTCCTGAGCAGTTCCAATTTTGTTCTGGGAGTATGGCTTCCGGTAACAATTATTTTATTTAAATTCTGAATCGAGCCGAACCATCTTGCAAAATCAATAGAACGAAGGGGACGATCCGCTCTTGAATTAAAAATAATATTTAGATTATCAAACGTATTTAACTTGCGCTGCCAGCAGCTCAAAAAATCTTTTGCAGATGAAACATCATTTACTGCAAAGCCATTAATGAATCTTATTATTCTCTCATTGTACGAATACTCATAAACTAAACCTTCGGAACTTTTTGCTTCTTCAATAATTGCTTTTTTAAATTTTTCATTTTTAACGCCGGCTGCTTTACAAACTGCCGCGGCAATTTTAATATTAGCTTCAAACACACCGTCAGGTAATGCCGTGCCTTCTAAATTAATTACATCATCACTACGCACCAGGCGTGATTTTTTATTCCGGGCAGTTTCCTGAATTTCAGTAAAAATTTTATCCAAAGGATCGTTCCGATTCTCATCGGCTACCACAATTGAATTTGAAGGAATGGCATTGCAAATTGCTTTTACTTGCTCAACTAAATTTCCCATTTGTTCCCGGTGATCATCTTTTATATTTGTAATAACATAAATATGTGGTTTGAAAATAATGCTTTCTAATTTTTGCAATTCAGGTGTAATTGACATGCATTCAAGAACCAGGCATTCCATAGAAAGCCTTGAAGCAGTTCTAATTATTTTAAATTGCTCTTGCACTCTAGCGGCTGAAATTCTTTTAATAGTTTTAGCAGTTCCGTCAGAATAAATTATTGTCGGAATAATTCCGGTTATCTTGGCAATTGTTTTTTTATCAGCCGCTCTTAAGCCGGCGGCTATATATTTTGTAACGCTCGATTTACCTCTTGTGCCGTTAACAAGAATTCTTAATTGAATTTTGTTCACACATAATCTTAAATAGATAAATTCGATTACTAAAAGAGTAAAAGAAATTAATACGAGTATAAAAAATAGTGTCATAAATCCTACAATAAATAAATGAATGCATGGTCTGATGTCCATCGGATCGAGACTGTGTAAAAATCCTAAAATGTCATTTAGAAGAAGCAGAGCGACTGTCCAAAGGACTCCTTCGGAGAGAAATCTAAGCGTAAGTTCCTATGGATCCTTCGGAAAAGATTTCTCCCTTTCCGAAGGATCGTTTCGACGGTCGAAATGACAGAAACACTTTTTACACAGTCTCGATCCTTCCGAATTGTATGGATATACCAAGGCTACTTATTAAAAAGTTAATCTAAAAATTTTAACTCACTTTACACAAGTGAATGCCAACTCTAAAGTTTCATGTAACATCAGTTTTTAATCAATCACCTATAATTTCCATAGGCTTTTAAGAACACCTTCAAACATTTCCGACGGATTCTGTGCTCATTCATTCAGTTTGAGTGTTGCGTAGCTGCCAACAAAACAATATTAGAGCAATTTATAATTAAATATTTATTAACACACCCCTCACCCCTCTCGAGAGGGGACAACTCCCTCTTTTTTGGTGCGATATAATGATATGCTTCAAGAATAAGAATAAGATGATTCGATCCTTTCTTGTCCAAAGGATCATTCTGACCTGCCCGTCCGAAACGAAGTGAATGCGAGAGAAGGGATGTGTTCATATTTATATTGTAAAGTATCATTTATATTATAAGAATAATCATGGCTAATAAAACAAAAATATTGCCGAGTATTCTAATCAGTCATTCAATTAATTCCGAAGAATGCTACGAATATTCATCCATGCAACCATGCACCCATGCAACCATGCATCCAAGACCTTCGTTATCAATACCCAACAGCAGTACCGCCGCGGCGGCGATCGGCTGAGCCGTAATAAATTCCTGTTTGCGGATCGACTGTAATCAATTGTGCACCGCCAAAAAATAAATCAAAATCTCCAAGCACTCTTACGTTGTGTCCACGCTTTTGTAACTCAACAATTATATCCTCCGGTATCCGGCTTTCGACGTATAAATAATCATCAAACTTTTGACAGAAAAAGCGCGGGAAATTATTAGCTTCTTCAGCGCTCATTCCGAAGTCAATTATATTAACTATCAATTCAACAACTATGGCAATAATTCTCGAAGCTCCGGGCGAACCAACAACAATCTTCGGCATGTCATCTTTCAAAATAATAGTTGGGGAAATTGAGCTTCGGGGCTGCTTATAAGGTTCCTTTCTATTTATAGATGATGTGCTGGAAAAGTTTGCCATTCCGTTATTAAATAAAACTCCATTTGCAGTGAATGTTGAACCGAAAAAAGTACCGATCGTTTGTGTAAGAGAAACTGCGTTGCCGTCTTTGTCGATAACGGAAAGATGTGTTGTATGCCCGCCATCGAATTCCAATACTTTATCATTTTCGAGAAGAACAGAATCAATCTGCTCGTGAAAGTTTTTTGGATTACCGGGTTTTGTTTTTCTGTAATCTATAGGCTCTGTTGAATTCCGGTTTATATCTTCATATCTGGCTTGCGCATATTCTTTTGATATTAATCCATCGATGGGAACGTAGCTAAAGTTAGGATCTTCAATAAAAGCGCTTCTATCTGCATACACCCTTCGGAAGGTTTCTGCCATTAGATTTAGCGTTTCAACGTTTGTACTATAATGCCCTAATTTTTTGAGGTCTTCATTTTCAAGGATGTTTAATGCCTCAACGATTGACGCTCCCGACTGCGGCTCATGGGCAGAGAGAATTTTATATCCTCTGTAAGCTCCATAAGTCGGCTCGGAAATTTGAGCTTTGTAATTATTAAAATCATCGATGGTTAAAATTCCACCTTCCGCAGATATAGCATTTACCATTTCTTCGGCTAAGCTGCCTGAATAAAATCCGTTGCTTCCTTCTATTGAAATCAGCTTCAATGTCTCAGCTAGTTCCTCCTGTATTAAAGTATCGCCTTCCATAATCGGAAATCCCTCGCGGAGATAAGTTGAAGCTGTTGAAGAATAATTTTGAAGAATCTCAACGTGATC
>CAZTDB010000298.1:0-4169 GCA_964612385.1 uncultured Ignavibacteriaceae bacterium | reverse complement strand
TCTTCTCCCAAAAACTTTTTAAGATATATGTAATATAGCTTTCGTCATTTAGCGCTAAGTTCAACCACGTATCATTATCAACCGAAAAATTTGCATTTAAAATCGGTTTGATCTGGTCAATGGAGGGATATATATCTCCGAAGACATTAATTAGATTTCCATTTTCGAACTGAAATATTTTTAGGTGGGATTCGTCAATCACAGGATTTAAAACATTTTTACGCGATTTAAGAAAGTCGGGAATCAGATTACCGTTAATAAAGTGCATATTAAGACCAACGCTTACTGCCAAATAACCTGTTACCCGGTTTCTATCTCTCAAAGCAATAATTCCGCCGATTAATTTTTTTACAGAGCCTGTTTTAGGTTCGATATTCAACAATAGCGGAGAATCGGAAACCACTCCTTCGAAAAAAAGCTTATAATCGAACTCTGCATCAAGCCCGAGATTCATTTTCCCGATTTTTTCCCTCATACGGTTAAATATAATTATTTCGGAGTTAGCCGATTCTCTTTGCAAAGGACTTGAACTCCATATATTAAATGCGAGCGCATTGTAATTAACGTTTTTCTTCGCAAACGAAGAAGTAATGCTCTTATTATCTGCCGTACCGGTTAAAGTTTCATTTATGAGAAATGCAATATAATTATCATTCGATCGATCGATTTCCAATGCAGTAGTTTTTAACGATTCTTTTTCAAGCTCAAGATTGAAATGCATGAGCAGCGTTATTATAACAATCGAAGACCCAAGCATCGCATATACATAATTATAAACCGAGGTGTTTTTAATAAAATAAATTCTGTAAACAAATAGAAATACAAGAGTGATAAATAGAATGCTGATTGGCGGAGTAATTAGCGGCTGTTTCTGAACGTAAAAAAATATTAATCCGAAAATTTGAAAGATTACAAATACAGCTAAAAATTTACCTCGTTTGATGCGCTCTTCGGGAAGAAATGAAATTATTAGAATTACAAATGCGCTAAGAAGAAGTAAAACAGCAAAACCTAACAACAACACATTTACATTCATTATAACAGAAGGAAAATTCGGTAAAATAGTAGGTTCCTTGAAATACTTTAAGGTCGAATCAAAAATCACACTCTTGACTGAAGCATACAAACCTCTTGCAGTTAAAAGGAATAAAATCGTCAACGGCAAAAGTGTTAGTATCAAATAAGAATAATTCTTTTTGATGCTTTTTTCACGGAGGTAATCTAAAGCTAAATTATATACGGTTAGTGCTATTGCAGCTAAAAATAAAACACTTATCAGAAATTCTGCAGGCGATTTAACCATACCACCGCCGAACGCTGATGAAAAATAAGCCGGGTCGACCAAAGCGCCTGTTAAAAATGATGACGGAAATCCAATAAAAAAAAGTAAAACCCGAAATCCGGATAAATAGAGAATAAGAACAAACAGCTTTTGCCATCTGTACTTTAATGAGTTATAATCTTTCCTTAAAGCAAGACCAAAGAATATTGCTGCAACGAAGGTTAATACCGATTGTAAATTAGACGAACTCTCCTGTAACTCTCTAACGTTTGTAGTTAATGCCGGTTTGAGAAATGTAACAACCGCAATCTTTTTATTTTTATTATTCAGAAGATCGAAGGAATACTTTCGACCGTCCTTAGTCTTTTCGGCAAATGGACTAAAAGCAATTTCAAATTGTGTTAAATATTTATCTGAGATTTCTTTTGTAAAATTTATCCTGTCGTAATAGTCATTGTGCCGCGTATAGTGTTTTTCGAAAGGAAGGCTGATTAGAAGATAGAAAAGATCCGATTCAAGCTGAATAGTGTCAGTTAACGATAAAAAAGTTATTAGATCGGTGTTATAAAAGTAAACTTCCCCGGCAGGTGCATTAAGTGGAAAAATTTTTTCCTGCGGAATTATTAGCTTGTTGTTCCATGCTATAATTCTGCCATTTGGTGCAATTATTTCAATTGAAAATTCTGAATACCTATCCGAGTTAATTAATTTTATGAGGTTTCCGTAAGAAGGATTCCGAGGACTAAGAATTTCATGCAGTGAAGTCTTCAGCCTGTCCGTACCCCTTAATAATCGGGATTCTTTTTGCTTATAATTGGCTGCAACTTCAATTTCAATATCGATAATTTTATTTGATAATCTATCGCTCCAATTTTTTTTTGTTTTATCAATTAAAATCGGTGTTATAATTCCCGTAAGCAGAATCAATACGATAATAAAAAAGACGATAGCAAAGTATTTTCTATCGTCTTTAAATTTTTTAATGGATTCTCGAAACATCAATTAATTGTAATCTGGGTTATTTTCCAATTCTTACTTGAATACTTCAGTGAAATATATACCTGTGATGCATCCTTTTTCCCCTTAAATTCGTAAGTATATACTCCGGTAGCATAAGGATATTCATCATCGGCTTGAATATTCTGAAAGCGAAATGAAGTCACTTTATAAATTCTAAAAAAATCCTCAATTAAGTAAAAAGCCTGGTTAGAACTATAGTATCCGCTTACCCCATTCGACAGCGAAAAATATGTGTGCGGACTGAAGTACTTTGAAAGCTGAACAACATTTCCTTGCGCAATTGCCGATTCAATATCGCTGAATACCGAGGCAGCCGGGGCTTTTTGTATGCGTGTTATTATTTTGTTTAAATGCTTTGTTTCCTGAGGAAAAATAAAGAATGTACCACCTATAACATTAACAAGCACGAAAATAAAAATTATATTTAAATACCTATTCATTGCCGCATAAATTTAATGATTTAAAATGTTGAATGCTATAATAAATCATAACTCAAGTCGATTTATAAACTATTACTTAGGATAATTTACTCCTCATATTTAGAATCTTCTGCAAAGCCGGTAAAGACATTAATGAGTCTTCTCTAAAAAGATATTTTCATTAATGAAATGTTTCGATTATTAAGAATATTCAAATACAAAATTTCCAAATAAGACCTTTTTAGATACGCCTCATGAATAGATAAAAAAAGGAACTCATCCATCAGGTGTGTCCCGGCAGATGAGTTCCAAAGATTAGACGATATTTTTTTATCTAACATTATCTCTTTTCAGCGGAAGTCTTTCCTCGGGCACTGCTTTTTGCTTTAGCATTTTCTCACCTTCAACTAATTGATATGCCCAATCAAAGACGACTCGTTCGTTAGTAATATTTTTTACTCTGATTTTTGCATAGTGATTATTCCATGTCCAAATGATATACGTATGACCGACTTTAACTAACGCGTCCTTCGTTTCAGACCATCCATGATCCGGTGCAAAAGAGACATCATATATGTTTTGTGTTGCCCCGGCATCCTGGATATCGGTGTCGTCCCAAACATTCAGATAAAAGGTCCCTTGATAATTTTCAAAGAAAAAATCGGCTCTCAAATCATTATAAGGAACTACTTTATATTCAGAAAAACAGTACCCTGAATTTTGCGGAAATCTTCTGTAGTCAAACACTGTTTGATTAAAACCTTCCGGTCGCGGAGTAGCATACACAACATCCCTGCTAAGATCACTTTCATTTCCATTGTAATCGTATGCCGTTACCGCATAATAATAAGTAACGCCATTCCATGCTTCGTCATCAATAAAATAGTTTGAAGTTGTTGATCCGATTAAAGTATACTTGCCGTTATAGCTGTAGCTGTAATAAACATTATAACCGGCTAAGTCAGATTCACGGTTGTGAATCCAGGTTATATCCACTCTATTATCCCCATTGATCACTACTATTCCCTTTGGTTCTGCAGGGGGAGTATTGTCATAATAATAAAACGGATCATGTATGTCGCATGCAGTTATCTGCAGCATTAAAACGAGTGCGATTAAGTAAATATAATTTTTCATTGTCTCACCTCTTAATTTACAGTCTTAAGAAGTGATTCAAATGAAGTGCCATCGCAAAGTTTTGAAATTTTACGAAATGTAACTAAAGGACAAGCAGCTTGTACATAATAATAAACAAGATGTTCAATTTATTCGGACAGAACTTGACAGTTTTAGAATTTTAAGAATGGTTAAAGATTCAAATATTCACCATTATAAAACATCTTACTTTTATTTATTACCCCAAGTGCTCTGCCGGTCATAAGTCTATTACGGAAAGGAGAATTTCGCGATTTACTTTTAAATTTATTTATATCAACCGTCCAGATTTC
>CAZTDB010000297.1:0-4170 GCA_964612385.1 uncultured Ignavibacteriaceae bacterium | reverse complement strand
AAAAACCCGGGAAGGAAATTTCGGCGGTCCTTACAGACATAAGAAGAAAGACGGTTCGTTTGTTTTGGTAGAGATTAGCAAGATTAGTTTTAAGTTCAAAGACCGGGATGCGCACTTCAACTTAATCAAAGATGTTACCGAGAAATTAGAGCTTGAAAAGAAAGCACAAATATTCAAATCTGCCTTTGAGCATACTGATGATTTATTATTTGTAACAGATAGCAGCGGATTTATTACATACGTGAATAAAGAAGTGCTTGGATTCCTTAACTACTCTCGTGAAGACATAATAGATTCATCTTTTGCTACTTTAGTAAAGGACGAAGAGAGAGGCACAATTAATACTACTATATTTCACTCGCATTTAAAAGACAGCGTTACACTTGTACTGGACTTGAAGCGTAAGGGTGGAGACTTTAGAGAAGTAGAACTTACTGCATCACCCGTTCTTAATTATAATGGCGATATCGACTCCTTTGTAATTCTTGGTAAATATGAGAAGGAACTTAGACCTCCTAAGGAGATAATAAAAGAAGTTATAAAGGAAGTTATTGTTGAGAAACCTATTAAGGTAAAGGAAAAAACACCTGCAATTGATCAAAACCAAACGGCGTTTCTTTCAAGCATGTTTCATGAAATATTAACTCCAATAAACGTTATACTGGGTTTCGTTCAGGAACTCACAGGCAGCATTAAAACGCTTTCCCCTGATCAGAAGGAAGCCGCCTCAATTATCGATCAGAACCGAAATAGTTTATTGAACATCATGAACTCGGTGGTTGAATATTCAAATATAGAACAAGGTAAAACGGAATTAACTTTACGCGAAATCGGAATCACCGAAATTATTGATCAAATACAAAAGGATATCGAAAGCTTCCGAAACGTAAGAGACGTCGAATTTGCGTACGGTAAAATTTCTTCATCCTTGAAGTTCATTTCAGATAAACAAAAATTTCAGCACCTTTTATCGCTGCTGCTCAAAATTATTATACAACTAAGCAAAGTAAAAAAAATATATTTCTCGGCTGTATTAATAGATGAGGAAACCTTTGCTATTTCACTAAAAGACAGCTACTCTTCTGTGTCGGATAATTTATTAAATAACATTTCTGCTATTTTCCAAAAGGATGAAACGTCAATTGATAGAGATTACGGAATTTCGAAGCTTACATCGCGGTTGGCTAGGCAGCTTTTAACTTTGCTTAAGGGAAATTTTGAAATAATTGAGAAAGATACAGGCAGATTCGATTACGGCTTTATTTTTCCGATTGATTACACTGCTTATAGAATGCCGCAGCCTGAAGAAGAGGCTGTCTATCAACAAGAACCAAGCTCATTTAGAATTGAAGAAACCGAATCGGAAGAAGCCGAAGAAGTTGAGTTATCAGAATCCGGCGAAGAGCTTAGTGAGAAAGAGGAACAAGAACTTTACGCGGAAGAAGAAACAAAGGACTATTCGGCAGAGACGTACGATTCAAAATACTCCGGTCAGCTTGAACTATCAAAGCTCAGATGCTTATACATCGAAGATCAGGTAGATTCCCAAATTCTCTTTAAGGTGCAGATGAAGGAGCTTAAAGAGATAAAATTTGCCGTAAGTTTTGAAGAAGCACTGCCTCTGCTTGACAGCGACAATTTTGATTTCATAGTGATGGATATTAATCTTCAGGGAGAATACAACGGTCTTGATGCATTAAAAATAATTCATAAAATGCCCGGCTACGAAAAAATTCCTATCATTGCGGTTACTGCCTATGTTCTTCCGGGTGATAAGGAAAAGTTTATAGCAACAGGATTTCATGATTTTATTTCTAAGCCAATCTTCCGTGAAAAAATGATTGATTCCTTAGAAAAGATATTCGTAATGTAAATGTAAATTTATCTTCCCGTTTTACCTTTCACAAACCCTGCTGTTTACGGTATTAATCCCTTGACAATTATATGCATCTTTTATATTATACCATACAAATGTATGGTATTTTATATAAACAAATTTTCACCTCAATTATAGTAACAGGTGAATATGTGAAGTCGGTGTTAAATAACAATAATTAAGAAAAACAAGGTGCAGCATGGCGAAAGAATTAACTGAAATCCAAAAGAAAATTCTCGAGTTTATTATAGAACTAAAAACAGGGCTTGGTATTCCACCTACGTTAGCCGAAATAGCGAAGCATTTTGGATATAAAAACCGGGCAACAGTTCAGCAGCATTTGCAAGCGTTAGAAAAGAAAGGCTTCATAAAGAAAAACAAAAAACTTTCGCGCAGTATTGAGGTGACATTGGAAGATAAGTTTTTTATTCCGCGTCCTGTGTTAGGAGAAGTGGCAGCAGGTAATCCGCTGATAATTTATCCGGATACAATAGACACAATTGAACTACCTACAATAGCAAGAATGCCTAAGGATTCTTTCCTATTAAGAGTAAAAGGCGACAGTCTGAAAGATGCTTATATCTTCAGCGGCGATATTGTAATTGTTAATCCAAATATTGAACCGAAAAACGGTCAATTTGTAGTTGCCATTCTTGATGATGCAGCAGTTGTAAAAAAATTTTTTAAGAAGCGGAATGAAATAGAGCTTGTTTCCGAAAATCCCGAGTATAAACCGATAGTAATTCCTAAAAATCATCAGACGTTTAAGTTGGTAGGGATTGTTGTCGGTGTTTACAGAAGCATGGGAAAGAAAGCAGGGTGAATTATTTCGTTGAATGTTCTAAGATATTTATGCTTTTAATTAATTCTTCCTTTAAAAGCTTAAATCGGTTCTTTAAATAAAATTCACGATCCTTTTTCTCTAAGATAGATCCGAGTACAACTTTGTAATCTTGTTCTTTGAAATTATCAATAATTTTTAAGACCGCTTTAAGGTTGTTTTTATCAGGCGGCAGATTTACACCTCGCATCAGCAAAAATTCTATATCGAATGCATCGCGTACGATTTTTCTCGAAAGGAGCGCTTCGATTTTATTGCTCATCATTTGCTCTAATGTTAAGGCTTTTACCATTACCTGCTTAGTTGTGAATTTTGAAAAGGCGATTTTTCTTTCCCATTTAAAAGCTGTTTGTTCTTTGCGCATTTCAACTTTTAATGAACGATTGGCAATGGAAGATTTTAGTTCGAATACTAATGTATATCTTTTATTTGCCGAATCAATCAGCTTGAAATTTTGCTCGAATGATTCTTTGCATCTCAAATAAACCGCTTTTGGATCGGATTTATTATCGAGCCAAAAATCAAGATCGGTTGAATAGCGGTTAAGATTATGACAAAGCCTTAGCATTGTTCCGCCGCCAAAATAAAGTGAATCAAGGATTTTTATGCTGTTTAAGTAATCAAGTACTTCAATTTCAAATATTTCTAAAGATTGAAGCGATTGCATAGCTTAGCCCAATAATCAATGGTTCTTTTATTTGTGATTTTTATGAATTTGTTTACTTCAGGTTTATTTATTTTATCGAAATCAATTGCGTCAAAGTCACAACTATATCTTTTTAGAGATGCCAGGTAAATAGTATCAGCCAACGCTTTTTCGGGTGTTGCTATGAAGAAATTATCGGATAATTTAAATCCTGTATAGAAGTTTTTTTTGCACAAGTAATATTTGAATTCATATTCTCTAACATTAAATGTTCGCGTTCTTTTTTGCGCGATTGATTCAATAGTTCCTCTTAATTGCTGGGTAGATACATTATAAAAGCTTAGTGCTGTAGTTAAAGAGACATAGGAAGGTACCTGCAGTAAATTGGCAATGTAGAATAAATCTTGTTCTTTAAGTTTTTCAAAATTATCGGCTGTTATGTAGAAGTTATTTTTTAATCTTATTAAATAATTTTTGTTTACATACCGGTTAGCAGATACTTTTGCCGATGCTGTGCTGATAGAAAAGATATCTGCGATATCGTCGATACTTAAAATCATCTTATTTGTTTTATTTAGATCGGCAAATTTCATTTTGAATAAATATAGATAATTAACACAACTGTTAACTTAATATATTTGATGAGAATATCAAATTATCACTTTTAAATTTGTTATTGAAAAAATAGATAAATAAAAAAAATAACACATCATAGAATGATTAAATACAACACAGGCACAGCCGGATGGTCTTATAAAGACTGGGTCCCTAATTTTTATCCGAAAGAACAATCCGGCGGATTCGATT
>CAZTDB010000296.1:0-4180 GCA_964612385.1 uncultured Ignavibacteriaceae bacterium | reverse complement strand
CGTTTAGAAGAGAATCAGTACGATTAACGGTTTATTAAGACAGTCTCACTAATAATTTACTTAATTAGATTCCGAAGCTGTTTAAAATAATCTAGAATCTCCTGTCTGTTTGCACGCGATATTTCCCTTCCCTTAATGGGGAAGTTTTCAAAGTCTCTCGCCAATCTTCTTAACTGATGCACGTTCAATTCATCAAGCTCCTCTTCAGCGGGAATAGCCTGAGCCGGTTTAGCCTTATCCGGTGGAAAGCTTTTAACTCTCTCAGCTTTACTTTTTTCCTTCGGTTTGGCTTTTATTCCCAAAGCTTCGCGCCTAAGCCTGGCGATAGTATCGCTTGGAGTATCGAACAGCGATTGCTCCCTTTCTAGCTTCTTTTCTTTTACAGGGGAAGGCTTCGGTGTTGTTGCTTCGGGCGTTTTTTCCGCATCGATTTTGACAGCCGGTTTTTCCCGCGGTTTTGGTTTGGCTTCTTCCGGCATTTCAATTTCGGGCAGGATGGCTGTAAGCTGAGCATCGGGCTGAGGGATGACATGAACAGAAACTAATTCACCGACTCGTTGCGCTGCAGCCGCACCAGCATCAACCGCCGATTTAACGGCAGCTACATCACCGGCAATTTTGATAGTAATTAAAGCAGGGTCTACTTTTTCTTTTCCGATGATAGTTACGTTTGCAGCTTTAACCATAGCATCAGCGGCTTCAATAGCAGCTACTAATCCTCTGGTTTCAACCAGCCCTAATGCTCTTGGCATAAATTACTTTCTTTTAGGAAGAATACCTTCTACTTCCGTATGAGGGCGAGGAATTACGTGAACGGATACTAATTCACCGACTCGCTGAGCGGCGGCGGCTCCGGCATCGGTAGCAGCTTTTACTGCTCCCACATCACCCCTTACCATTACAGTTACATATCCCCCTCCGATTGTTTCTTTACCGATCAGTTCAACCTTTGCAGCTTTTACCATCGCATCGGCTGCTTCAATGGCGCCAACCAACCCCTTGGTTTCGATCATGCCAAGTGCGTCAAGTGTCATAAGAGTGCTCCCAATAGTGTGAATTATTATAAACGAAAATAATTTTAATGCTCTTAAATGTCAATTATTATTATTCACTAAAAATTTTGCCTTCTGGCTTTTCTTCCTGACTGTCTAAATATTCCTGAAGAATTATTGCCGCCGCTCCGCGATCAATTATTCCTTTTTCACGTCTTTTAGATTTTTTTAAAATTACTCTTTTCACATTTTCCTTTGCCATCTCTGAAGTAAAGTGCTCATCCCATAATATTACTTCAAGATTAAATTTCTTAATTAGATCGTCCCGGAACTTTTTGATAGTCCTTGAGATAATTGTCTCTCCATTTTCCTCGAAAGGAATTCCAAGAATAATTTTCTTGACGTTCATTTCATGTATGATTTTATTTAGCTCATTAAAAATTTTAGATGAGTTTTCAATTGTTTTGTAAGGATAAGAGAAAGTTAACAGAGGATCGCTTAGGGCAATTCCAATCCGTTTCAAACCAAAATCAATTGCCATTATTCTCTTTAGTTCTGCCGAATTATCCATTATGCGCTTTCGAATCTCTCGACAGAATATACGCCTTTCAGCTTTTTGATTCTATCAATTATTCTGTTAAGATGCTCTAAGTTATTAACGTAAAGAGTAATGCTTCCTTCAAACATTGATTTGTGTGTATTGATATTTATCGATTTGATATTGGTATTTTGATATGACACAATTGCGTGTGATAGTTCATTTAAAATACCGGGAGAATCTTCGCCGGTTACCGTTAGCCCTGCAACAAATAAGGAGCTTTCCGTTACGGGCCACTGAACGGGGACAAGCTTGCTGCCGTCTCTTTCAGAAATTTTCAACAAGTTGTTGCAGGTTTTTCTGTGAATTTTTATTCCTTCTCCAACGGTTATGTACCCAATTACAGGATCGCCGGGAATTGGGCTGCAGCATTTGGCATAAGAATACATTATACCTGAAATTTTGCCGTCGACTAATATCCCGCCTATATCGTCGCGGGCAATAGCTGCAAAATTTTCAAACTCAAGAACCGGTGATTTTTCTTTCTTTTCCTTGTCTTCTTTAGTAGCAGTTAAAATTTCATCTATGTTAATTTTACCGAGCGATAAGGCTTTGTAAAATTGTTTTTGATTTTCAAATTTTAAATTAGCTGCTAACCTTATCACGTCATTCGGTGTGAATGACAACTTCAGCTTCTTAACTTTTTTTTCCCAAATTTCTTTTCCCGCTTCAATAACTTTTTCTTCTTCTTTATTCAACCATTTTCTGATAGCGGATTTGGCTTTATGGGTAGTTACAAATTTTATCCAGTTCTTGTTTGGATGCTGATTCTTTGATGTAATTATTTCAACCTGATCGCCGCTGTGTAGTTGTGTATCGAGGGGAACAATCTTTCCGTTAACTTTTGCGCCTATGCAGTGATAACCTACCTTGCTGTGTATATCGAAGGCAAAATCGACAGGGGTAGAATTCACAGGCAGCCTTCTTAAATCACCTTTCGGAGTGAAGACATAAATTTCATGCTGGTAAAGAGTCAGCTTGAAACTCTCAAGAAGATCTTTTCGTGCTTCGTCCTTCGATGCACTATCAAAAATATCCCTTATCCAGGTTATCCAATTTTCAAGCTCTTTGTCCGATGCGGTTTTATTTTCTTTATAGCGCCAGTGTGCGGCAACCCCTATTTCAGCAACCTCATGCATTTTGCGCGTTCTAATCTGAACCTCGACTAATCTTCCATCGGGTCCTACAACAGTAGTATGAATTGATTGATAGTTATTCGTCTTCGGAATTGAGATATAGTCCTTAAATCTATCCGGCACAGGCGTGTACATTTGATTTACGATTCCGAGAGTAGTATAACAATCGTTATTATCGCCAGTATCGAGAATAATTCGAATAGCAAAAAGATCGTAAATTTCTTCAAATGGTTTATTGCGCCGCACCATTTTTCTATAGATGCTGTAAAGGTGCTTGGGTCTTCCGCTTATTTCGTACTTGAGATTATACTCATCTAATTTTTCCATCAGCGGTTCAGAAAATTTTTTAATGTAGGATTCTCTCTCCCTGCGCTTTGCCTTTATCTTACGGGCAATTTCTTCATAGGCTTCTTTATTTAAATTTTTGAAAGATAAATCCTCCAGCTCCCATTTTACTTGTCCTAATCCAAACCTGTTGGCGAAAGGAGCATAAATTTCAAGAGTCTCTTGAGCGATTCTTCTTTGCTTATCGGCATTCACAAACTCAAGCGTTCGCATGTTGTGAAGGCGGTCTGCAAATTTTACTAAAATCACTCTCACATCCTTAACCATCGAGAGCAGCATCTTACGATAATTTTCGGCGGTTGTTATTTCCTGCCCTTTAAAGATTCCGCTTATTTTTGTAACGCCGTCTACAATTTCCGCAACCTCTTTGCCGAATTCTTTTGAGAGAAGGTCTACGTTAAATTCGGTATCTTCAACTACATCATGAAGCAATGAGGATACAACAGTGATATAGTCCAGTGGAATTTCTTTAGCTACAATCATTGCTACTTCATACGGATGCGAAAAATATGGTTCACCGGAAGCACGTAAATCGTTCTTGTGTGCCTCTAATGCAAACTCAAAGCTTTTTACAATCATATCGTTATTAACAACCGGTAAGTTCCGGTTGCATATCTCCAGCAGGTCTTCGAGCATCTTAATATGTTTTGGTGAATTTATAGTCATACGACTGATTATTACCCGAATTTATTTCCGGTGGTAATGTACTTTTTTTAAGTGAATAGATAAAGTCAACATTCTGATGAGAATTTACTCTGACAGTTCCTTATACAAACCCTTAATTCGTTTTATTCTATCCTTTAGCTTGTCTTTTACATAAGGAGTTAAATTATTAATTGAAATGATTTCAGATAAAATTTCCCTCGCAGTGTCTTTTTGTCCAATTCGAACATACAATTGAGCAATAATATGCTTTGTTTCAATTTCATCGTATCTGTTGTGATTCTCAGGAAGTAAATTAATTGCTTCCCAATACAGCTCAATTGATTTATTGATATCGAATTCTTCATACACTCTTGCAAGCGATTTCTTAAAAAGATGGCTGCCGGGATAATTCAATGAGATTTCTTTTGCTAAGTTAAGTGCCGCTTTAAATTCTTTTCGATCTA
>CAZTDB010000295.1:0-4182 GCA_964612385.1 uncultured Ignavibacteriaceae bacterium | reverse complement strand
TTGTAATAGTAGCGTCTCAATTCCAAGATGGTTCGATTCATACCAATTCGGCGACTTTTCAAGCTGATAATCATCTAAAGTCTCAATTCCAAGATGGTTCGATTCATACAATGGAAGCAACAATGAATTTAGAGCAAAAATTTGGTCTCAATTCCAAGATGGTTCGATTCATACAAGAAAAGGAATAAAATAAAATGAAAACAATATGTCTCAATTCCAAGATGGTTCGATTCATACGGCAGTCGTTTTGTTAAATAATCGAATCGGTGAAGGTCTCAATTCCAAGATGGTTCGATTCATACCTTTTATGAAGGCAACAATTGAAAGCACAACAAAGATTGTCTCAATTCCAAGATGGTTCGATTCATACTATATACTCATCGAAAATAGTTTGGTTTAATGGTCTCAATTCCAAGATGGTTCGATTCATACTAACAGATATATGTTGCAATTCCGGCACCTATTCCGTCTCAATTCCAAGATGGTTCGATTCATACAGTTGTAAAAGTACCATAAGCCAACATGTCTCCAAGGTCTCAATTCCAAGATGGTTCGATTCATACGAATAAATCCTGATGATATTCTTGGTCCATATTCTGTCTCAATTCCAAGATGGTTCGATTCATACTCAAGATAAAGATATCGTTGCACTTGCTGAGACAAGTCTCAATTCCAAGATGGTTCGATTCATACCTTTTACTTAGGCGTGATTCTGTTGTGATTTCATCGGTCTCAATTCCAAGATGGTTCGATTCATACCCAGGCTGAAGTTTGGGTAATGCAAGCCGCAAAGTCAGTCTCAATTCCAAGATGGTTCGATTCATACAGCGGAAAAATCGAAAAAATTTTAGTGTATTTCAACATTTTTGCAGTTTTTTCCGTAATTGTCGATTGTAGTTTTTTTGTTCTGCACAAAAAGTAATTGTGAGGTTATTAAATAAAATAAGTGATTTCATTCTTTTCGATGCCCAAAACTTCTTTATCGACAACCTCGCGGTTTCTTACTGCATAAATTAATATCGAATCTTCTTTCTTTTCAATTATTTTTGCCAATCGTTCTCTTAGTTCCATAAACTGTGCTTTTGTTAAATCTCCTTCAAAAACCGAATACTGCACCCAATTCAGGTACCTCCGGCATGTTCTTAACAATTTGGGCAAACGCTTGGGCGAGCCGCAGTCGTAAGTTAAAATATAATACATAGTTCTTCTGTTTTCTTCATTTACCATTTTGTTATGTAAGGTTTATATTCTTGTTCGCCGTTTAAGTGTTTGATTAATTTGTAGCATTCTTCTTTGATCAAGCGTTTATAGCTCATCTTTCTGTTTTCGTCTATTGTAATAGTTGTTTGAAATTTGGATTCCAGCTCGGCAGTAAAAATTTTTTTAGCGTTTTCTTTAAGCATGCATCTTCCGTTTTTGTGCCAGCAATCTTTTTCGGAAATCATGTTTTTGTTAATTACCTTAAAAATTACCCTATCGGTAAATAGAGGTTTAAATATGTCAGCAAGGTCGTAGCAAAGAGGCAGCTTGCCGTCGCCGGTTTCATGAATAAAACCGATTTCGGGATAAAGCCTGGTTTGATAAATTTGATTTAAACAAACTGAATAGACTATGGCATTGCCGTAGGAAATTAGTGTATTAACTAAGTTGTTCGGCGGATTTTTAACCCGGTGTGTAAAATCTACGGGATAATTAAATATATGCCTCCATGCAGAGTAGTAGGTCTTTTTAATTCTGCCTTCGATGCCGAACAATTCCTGTACGTCTTCTGCTGTTGATATGTACTCCGTCATATCTTCAATGTACTGATGTTCATCTCTTACGTGCGCACCGCGGTTAATGTGATATTTGAGATTAGCAAGACAGTTTGCGGCGGAAGCAGCGGTAAATAATTTTGCAACGAACATACGCTTTTTATAATTAGTGTAGTGCATCGCCTGTTCTATTAATATTGTACCGCATGTATTTCTATCGGCGGGCAAAAAAGAACCCGCATAACCGCCAAAGAAATTAAATACGTGAACAGGTATGCGGTTTTGAGATAAGAAATACAGGAACCGTGAATTGAAACGGACGGAGCCGAAGGAAAAAATGGAATCGATGCTTTCAATAGGTATGTATTTCTTATCTCCGGAAGGAATTATACAACCGGGGTCAAGGAAAAATTCTTCCTGCTGAAAATCTCTATCCACAGCGTCGTCGGTTTCTTCGTCTTCGCCTGCTTCTTTTATTATTTTTTCGCAAAGCATGGATGAATCTTTTCTTTTAAGGATTGTATCGGAAAATAAATATAGATTGTATTTCATTGTTCTGTTCCTCCTCTATTTGAATTTATTTTGCATGTGCCGCCAACTGTTAATTCTTAACCACAAAAGACCAATAATTATTATTGTTAATCCCAGCCAGATTCCGTGAACTGTTCCGGTAATAAGAAATCCAATGCCAATTACCAGAGTTATTATGTACGATATATTTTTTGGCAGCTTTTTGTAAATAAAACTGTTAAGCACCCAAATTAATCCTGCAGCTAAAAACAGCGTTCCGATAAATAAAAACACTTTTACTCCTCTGTTTTGTTTACTTCAAACCCGACTATTTTGTACTTTTTCCCGGAGCTTCGTTTTGCCCTAACCGCAGGCTTTGCTGCAATGCTGTTCGTTATGATGGCAAGGGAAACGTCGGCTATTTGTCCTACTAATTCACCTATTTGCTCGGTGCTTACTCCTTTAAGCGAGCTGCCCAGTACTTTGCCTACTATTTGAAAAATCGGTATTGAATTGTGTTTCATTTTTGCCTCAATTTTTTTTATGAAAAAATAACCGGAATACTTAAAGCGGCAAAAGGAAACAATGTTTCGGAAATGTTTTTATGCTTATTGTTGAAAATGGTAAGTGTTATAAACCAATTAGAGCACTTTGCGGGAAGGAGTTGTTTATTGCAGCTTAGAAACCCATCGTTTTATCCGAAGGATCGTTCCGATTTATTTGCCACTCACAAGTATGCCTTTGGCAAAAGATACAAAACCACAAATTCGAAGGATCGAGACTGGGTAAAAAGTATTTTTGTCATTTCGATCCCGAATGCTTTCGGGAGAGAAATCTATTCCAAAGGATCCGTAGGAACTTACGCTTAGATTTCTCAGTCGCTCCGCTCCTTCGAAATGACATTTTCGGGTTTTTACACAGTCTCAGTCCTTTGGACAGTCGCTTCGCTCCTTCCTGCCTTGAGGCGAAATGACATTTTAGGGATTTTTACACAGGCTCGATCATTCCGAGAAACACGAAGTGGAATCTTAGTGAAATCTTAGTGTCTTGGTGGCATTGTATTTAAATTGTTATCGGAACGATCTCCAAAGGATACTTCGGACTTCGGAAAAGAGGGCTATGCCCTCGAATTAAAGCAGCCTTCTTAGAAGGTGGATTATTTACATTAATGATTTTATAAGAAAACGACTTTTATCAGCTTTAATATAATATGTGGATTCGCCGTATCTTCTGTTTACATCAATCAGAAAAAGAGAAGCAACATCGGGATCATCGAACAGGGATAAGATTTTTTTATTTACCTTAGACTTTCTTTGATTGAATGCTTCTTTTGAAAATCCTTTTCTGTACCATTGCTTTTCTTTTATGTAATAATTGGAATAATAGTCTTCGAAATATTTTATATACTCAAGTCTGGTTTTATCTGAGGTGTAATCATAAATAGAGATATTTTCTATCCCCTTATTTTTTGAATCAACAAAGAAATAGTAGAAGAGGAACTCCATATATTCTAAGGAAACTGAGGCATCTGCAAATCTTATTTCTCTTTTTTCGATATCAATAATAAGCTTGCGTGTATCGTGCAGCAATTGTAACTGTTTTTGGGTGAACTGCACAATCTGCTCAAAATTATTTTTTAGTAGGTCCTTATTCTTTATTTCATTTGAAAGCAAAGAACGAAGGCGGACAAAAGGCAGCTCGGCAAGCTCTAAATCGTTTGCTTCTTTTTTTGTAAGCGGATAAAAGCCCTTAAATTCATGCTCTTCTTTGGTTAGAACGTGAAGGAGCTTATCATTTTCTCTTGCAAAAAGAGAGAGCGCATTTGCTAAATGAACGCTCATGGATTTTCTTCCGCCGGTAATAGAGCAGTAAAGAATATTATCGGGGTTGGATGTTTTTGTGCTTATAAATTCACAAA
>CAZTDB010000294.1:0-4193 GCA_964612385.1 uncultured Ignavibacteriaceae bacterium | reverse complement strand
ACATGCGAAACAGACAGGCAATTTGCAGGTGGGTTTATGAAAATGGTAAAGCTTATAAGATTATCGAGAAGAAAATTAAAGACGGCAAGACATTCTTTGTAATTAATGATCATCAAAAATTAAGATCGTTGTTCGGAGAACTGCTGAGGGAGATTCAACGAATTACATCAGAAGAAGATTTTGAAGCAGCAAAAAAATTTATTGAAACTTATGGTGTAAAGGCAGCCCAAGATTTATTAGGAGAGGTTCATGACAGGTATGAAAAATTAAATATCGCTCCGTATAAAGGTTTCATTAATCCGAAGCTGATTCCTGTTAATGAGAACAATAAAATCGTTGACGTAAAAATTGAATACCCCGATGACTTCACAACGCAAATGCTTGAATACGCGAAAGAATATTCTTTCCTTCCGGATTACAATTAAAAATCACTATTAACCGACAAAAATTTAATTCGGTAAAAAAAAGTTTAGAAAACAAATTATATTCAAACATAATCTTACAAAGTTAAAAATAGACCCAACGAAATATTTTACAAATAGGTTTATACTTGGATAAGGGAATAAGGTTAATATCTTTTAGGCGTGCATTTGTTACTAAGGTTAAAACACACCGGATAAAGTTATTTGTTAGGCAAGTAAATTGAGATAAAAAACCTTATAAAGGTTATAAAACCTTAGTAACACACATAAACTAAACACATTAACCTTATTAAAAGATTAATAAGAGCTTACACATTAATGTGCTGAGATAAAAAATGAAAATAGAGAACCGTAATCAATACACTTTATTTACTTTTATCGGTTAGTAGTGATTAAAAATAAAAAACCCGGTTTCTGTTTTGAAGCCGGGTTTTTCATTAAAGAAAATAAATATGATAGAATTAATTGCCCTGAAACAATCCGATTGTATTTCCTTCCGGGTCATGAATTAAAGCATAATAACCCATTGCCGGTATTGTTGTTTTACCGCGGTACACTCTTCCGCCTGCTTCGTCGGCTATTTTTAATTTCTCCTCAATATTATCAACACGGACGTGAAAAATAGTTGTATCGCCTGTGTTTACTTTATCAGACCGCCTTAATCCGATAGTAAAACCTTTGTGAGTATTATACAGAAGATAGTCTTTGCCGAATGGCTTAAATTCCCATTCAAAAAGTTTCTTATAAAATTCGGATGAACTGTCAAGATGTGTTGTAGGAATTTCAACATGGGCTATTAAACTTGAAGACATAATTGAACCTATTGTTTATGTGATTTAATGTCGTCCGGCAAATTCGAGCCGGCGGGATTTATCAGAAGAATTTCGCTGTAAATTTCCTGATAAATTTTATTTAAGTAAAGAGGAATCTTGATTATCGGCTTCTTCTTTTTTTTTCTTGCCGGGTATTACGAATACAAATCCAATCAAAGCACCGTAAAGTGTGCTGATGTAAGGATTACTTTGAATAGGGCACGTTCCGCTGTAACAGCCGATAAAGTAATAATAACCGTAGCCAATCAATCCGCCGGCTAAAACCGGAAGAGTTTTCTTTAGGTATTTTAGAAATGTTTTATTCATGGGGCGTATCTAAAAAGTTTGTGTTTACAAATTTTTTACTTAAACACTTTTAATGATCTAAAAAAATTTCATGAATGAAGATAAATTCATAGAGAAGACTCATTCATGCTTCAATTTTTTTATTAAGGATTAGTCCGTGCGTATGATGAATGATTAAGAGAAAAGTTTCAAAGCATTTCGTAAAGGATAGTTCGAAACTTTTTTCTTAGTAAAAAATCCACCTTCGGCGAAGATGGCTTTGCTTAAAGAAGACATTAACTACCTAAAAAAATTGCCACTAAGTCATTAAGGCACAAAATTTCACAAAGAAATATCTTGGGGTCTTGGTGCCTTTGTGGCAATAAAAATTTCGGGCTTAGCCATCAAACTATGATCACCGCTCAAAATAATGAGCTTCAAAATTGGACTAACTGCAGCAGTCTAAAAAACCACATTAATGAAAATCAGTAGTATACTCAAAAAATTTTAAGGCGAATTACTTCTGTTCATTCACCAAAGTGTTTATCTAAAAATTCCTTCATTTTCTTATTGAACTCATCGGGGTTTTCTACAGGGGATAAGTGACCTGCTTGAGGAATTAAAACAAATTCTGAATTATTAATCAGCTTACTCATACTCTTCATTACATCCGGCGGTGTTAAGGCATCATCTTCTCCGCAGATTACAAGAACCGGGATTTTAATTTTGGCTAAGTATGCAGTAGTATCTGTTCTTGCTGCCATAGCGAGTAAGCAACCTTTCAGACCTGTTGGATGGCTCAATAACGATCTGTCTAAAATTTCATTATAAAGTTTGGGTTTGTCTTTGATAGTTTTGGAAGAAAAGCAGCCGGGGACAAAATCTTTCACAAATTTTTCTGCACCTTCGGAATTAATCGTTTTAATGCCGGCGGCTCTTTTTAATTTTGCTTCATTGCTGTCGGCTGCGGCTTTAGTATCGCTCAGAATAACTGCGCTAAACTTATCCTCAAATCTCTCAACGGCTCTCAAAGCAATGTAACCGCCCATTGAAAGCCCGCAAATAACCGGTCTTATTAAATTTAGTTCATCGATTAAATCTGCAAGATCATCTGTAAACATTTCTATTGTGTATTGCCCATCTCCCGGTGCGGATGAACCCAATCCTCTAATGTCGTAAGTAATACAGAAGAATTTAGTTTGCAGAAATTCCACCTGGCTTTTCCACATTTTGTAATTGAAGGGGAAGCCATGTATAAAAATAATCGGGACCGAGTTATTATCTCCCGACGTAAAATATGCAATTTGATTTTTTAGTAAATTCACGCCTGACATTTTCTATTTTTTTATTCGCAACTAAAATTAAGGATAAAAATATGCAAAATAAATTTGCTATCCTCTCGCTTATAATTCTGTTTAGTAATGTATTGCCGGCACAAAGCGATACTTCTAAAGCAAGCAAATGGATGCCCACAGCGGTAATAGGATTGAACATCAGCCAATTAGCATTAAGCAATTGGACTCAAGGCGGCGATAACTCCATAACCTGGACGCTTGTTGGACGCAGCGGATTAAATTACACAGGTGAATATTGGTCAAGCAGCAATAATCTCAAAATTGCTTTCGGCAGAACAAAATTAGGCAGCGAGGATTTTCGTACAAACGACAATGAATTATACTTCGAAAATGTTATTTCGCGTAAAATAGGATGGGCTGTAGATCCTTATTTTAGCAATACAGTTCGAACCGCCTTGACCACAGGCTATAAATACACAAAAGACACCAGAGTTGCAATTGCCGGTTTCTTTGATCCAGGATATGTTACGCAAAGTCTCGGTTTTACTTATGATAGAATTCCCGGATTTAAAACAAGACTTGGCTTTGCCGTTCAAGAAGTGTTTACCAACAAGTTCAGGCAGTACAGCGATGACACTGCAACTGCCAGGTTAGAAGCGTTTAAGATTGAAACCGGTCTTGAATCGGTTACTTCGGCAGAGTATGAAATATTCGAAAATATTTCGGCTAAGAGCAGCCTTCGTTTATTCTCCCGGTATGAAAGTCTTGATGTTTGGGATATAAGATGGGATAATGCAATAGTAGCAAAAGTAAATAACTTTTTAAATGTAAATTTCACCTTCCTTTTGGTGTATGAAAAAGCACAATCATTAACAGCACAAATGAAACAAGCGCTGCAGCTTGGTTTTGTTTACACAATTCTATAATTAAAAAAGGATTAAGTTGAAAATAGTTTTTGTTTCTTCCGAAGTATTTCCATTCTCAAAAACGGGCGGCTTAGCCGATGTAGCCGGTGCGCTGCCAAAAACTCTCTTAAGTTTAGGATGCGAAGTAAAAATTTTTACTCCAAAATATTCTTCAATTGATGAAGATAAATTCGGATTAAAATATAATTGGGACATCGGTGAAATGCCCATCAGAGTCAACTCTATTATTCGTTCGGCTCATCTTCACCAGGCTTTGCTGCCCGATTCAAATATTGAGGTGAATTTCATCGACTGTCCTTATTATTTTTTCAGAGGACAAATTTACACCGAGCATCCGGATGAGGATGAAAGATTTATTCTGTTTTCGAAAGCAGTTATTGAAACACTTCAGCGCTTCAATTGGGCACCCGATGTTATCCATTTCAATGATTGGCAGACCGGTTTGCTGCCGCT
>CAZTDB010000293.1:0-4210 GCA_964612385.1 uncultured Ignavibacteriaceae bacterium | reverse complement strand
GGTCCGAAATAATTTTTTAATTTTCCCGAATATTTTACAGCCCACCTCCGAGGTTAGCAGCGGCGTAATATTCAGTGAAAACCTCGGAAGTTTTCCACCCACATGCGTAAGATGAGTTCTCAAGTTTCATTGATTCAAAGCAAAGTTAACAAACTACCTTCATTCGGTTTCATAACACTTCAATAGAAATCTATCAATATCACCCCACCTCCCACTCCCGACCCCCAACCCGCACTTCCTATGAACTTCTTATCCTAAATAATCTTAAATTTGCATTGTCATTTAATTGGCTAATCAATAGTAGTCATTTTTATCAAATTCCTCATTTGTAATAACAAATTATCAGAACAATTTCAAAATGAAAATACCGTTGGTAGTAATTGTAGGCAGACCCAATGTGGGAAAATCTACACTCTTCAACAGATTTGTTGGTAAAAGAGAAGCAATAGTTGATAACATTAGTGGTGTAACGAGAGACCGCAATTATGGCGAAGTGGAGTGGAATGGGAAACTATTCAAGCTGATCGATACAGGCGGCTATGTACCGAATTCATCTGACTTAATTGAAACGGCAATCAGAGAGCAAGTTGAGATAGCAATTACTGAAGCAGAATTGATTCTTTTGGTGGTTGATGTTCGTTCGGGTATTAATCCTATGGACATTGAAATAACGAATATTCTTCGCAATTCAAATAAAAAATTTCTTCTGCTCGTTAATAAAGTTGATTCAGAAAATTATGAAGCTGCTGCCGCAGAATTTTACTCTCTCGGTATAAAAGATATTTATCCCATTTCCGCTTTGATAGGTCGAAACATTGGCGATTTATTAGATGAAATTACCGCAGAGTTTCAAGCTGCTGATGAAAACGATTCCGATCCGCGCTTAAAGATTGCTATAGTCGGCAGACCCAATGTCGGAAAGTCTTCTCTAACAAATGCTTTACTTGGTTATGATCGAAGTATTGTTACCGATATTCCCGGAACTACACGTGATAGTCTCGATTCAATTATGAAATACTACGGACAGGAAATAATTTTAATCGACACAGCCGGTTTACGAAAGAAGAAACGAATTGAAGAAAGTATTGAGTTTTATTCTGCCGTTCGTACTTTACGAACTATAGGCGAATCGGATGTAACTGTTGTAATGCTCGATGCTCAAATTGGACTGGAAAAGCAGGATCAAAAAATAATTGATGAGGCAGTGCGCTGGAGAAAAGGGATAATACTTGCGGTGAATAAATGGGACCTGATTGAAAAAGAAACTAACACTGCAAAGATTTTTGAAAATAAAATAAAAGACCTGTTAGGATCGATTGATTATCTACCCATAATATTTGTTTCGGCAATCACGAAGCAAAGAATTTATAAGTTAGTTGATCTTGCCATAAAAATTAGAGATGAGCGAAAGAAAAAAATCCCGACAAGCGAATTGAACGATTATCTTCTGCAAGAAATTTCGAATACTCCGCCGCCCTCAACACCAACGGGTAAAGATGTAAGAATCAAGTACATAACGCAGGTGGGAGAACATTATCCTATTTTTATTTTCTTTTGCAATTACCCAAAGCATATTCCCGATTCGTATAAACGCTTTTTGGAAAAATTAATTCGCCGAAAGTACGGCTTCAAAGGCGTTCCCATAACACTTTCATTTAAAGAAAAATGAATAACAAATTAAAAATTGTGGTTATCGGGGGAAATGCTGCCGGTGCCGCTGCCGCCGCCAAAGCTAAACGAACCAACCAGGATGCCGATGTTATTATTTATGAAAAAAGTAATTTTATCTCTACCGGAACCTGTGAAATACCTTATGTCTTAAGCAATGAAATAAAAAATATTGAGGATATAATCTTCTTTACACCTCAAACTTTTCTTAAAGAAAAAGGAGTTGAAGCTTTTGTCAATCATGAAGTGCTTGAAATCGACAGACAGAGAAAAAATTTAACAGTTAAAAAATTAACCATCAACAGGACATTCAAAACGGATTATGATAAATTAATTTTCGCTGCCGGTTCGATACCTGCCGAAATTCCCGGTATACCTTCTGTAGCAGAAAACCTTTTTATGATAAAAACCATTAATGATTTGATACAGCTAAAAAGTTTTATCGAAACCAACAAACCACGCACCGCCGCTGTTTTAGGTGCCGGCTACATTGGTTTGGAGGTTACCGATGCTCTTCAAAAAATTGGTATTGAAACTTTGCTGTTTGAAACACAAAAATTTCCTATGCCTTCCGCTGAACCTGAAATTCAGTACCTTATCAAAGAGCTGCTTGATAAAAACGGCGTTCGATTCTTTGGGAATGCAGATTCCATAAAATTCTTTAACAAAGAGGATTTTATTAAGCAAATTAAAATTAACGAAAGACTGCTTGAAGTGGATATAGTTATTTCGGCTGCGGGTTTTAAGCCAAATTCATTGCTGGCTCATAATGCCGGATTAGCTGTTGGAAAAAACGGTGCGCTTAAAGTAAACAACAAGCTGCAAACGAGCGATCAAAATATTTTTGCCGCAGGGGATAACATCGAAGTAATTAATGCAATCACTTCGAGACCCGATTATATTCCGTTAGCTTCAATAGCGCATGAGTACGGTCATGTTGCCGGGGAAAATGCAGCGGGCGGAATCAAGTTCGCAAAGCCTGTAATAAAAAATATTTCCGTAAAAATTTTTAATAAGTTTTTAGTATCAGTTGGATTAACTTCTCACGAATTAAATAAAATGGGATTGCTGTTTAACCAGGTTACCGCTGTTCGACCTAATTTAATAACTGTTATGCCTGGAAGTGAAAATGTTTTCGGGAAAATTTTATTCCGGAAAGACGATAATAGAATTCTCGGTGCTTCGTTCTTCGGTGGGAAAGAAACTTCAGGATATGCAGATATAATTTCATTGATGATCAGAATGAATCTTAAAGCCGATATTCTTTCGGAAGTTAATTATAACTATACACCGCCGCTTTCACCTATGATTAATTTGTTATCAGTGCTGGGAAGAGAAATAAAAGCTTCAATATAAAATAGGAAATGTATGAAAGAACTCTACTCCAATTTTCATCTGCTTGAGCATCCTCTGGTAAAAAGAGATATTACCGTGCTGAGGGATGTAAACACAACCACCGAAATTTTCCGTGCAGCAGTTAAAAGGCTATCTAATTTATTAGCAGTGGAAATATGCAAGGATTTATCTCTTCAGGTAATTCCGGTTCAAACACCGCTCGAACAAACAACCGGTCATAAGCTTATAACTGAAATAGTTTTGGTTCCTGTTCTTCGAGCAGGTTTAGGAATGGTAAGCGGATTTTTAGAAATCATACCGGATGCAAAAGTAGGGCATATAGGTTTGCAGCGTGATGAAGAAACCTTAACTCCGATTCACTACTATTATAAGACTCCAAGTAATATTGACACGGCGAAAGTAATATTGCTCGATCCGATGCTGGCAACCGGAGGAAGTGCATCCGAAGCCGTTAAGCATCTAAAAAAGAAAGGCGCTAACGGCACGGTGTTCGCATGCCTGGTTGCTGCACCGGAAGGAATAAAAAAACTTCAAGCCCACCATCCCGGTATTCATATTTATTCTGCCGCACTTGATCGGGAATTGAATGATAAAGGATATATTTTGCCTGGACTCGGAGATGCCGGTGATAGAACATTCGGAACGCTTTAAGCTCATCGGTTTATTTTTTTTCTTTTTTATTCTGCTTAACCTGAAGTTCACTTTATCTCAGGTTTATCCGGTACCGTATGTTGATTCACTCTTAAACTCAGGTATCGAAAATATCATCAATCAAAAATACGATAAGGCTGAAGCAGCATTTAACAGCTTGAAAGAAGAATATCCAGAACTGCCGCTCGGTAATATTTATATTGCCGCTGCAGAAATAGCAAAATCTTACGACCTATCTGAACCCTTTAACGAAATTCTAATCAACCGGTATCTCGAGCAGGCAAAAGATCAGTCTGAGAGCTTGATTGAATCCAATCCGGAAAATGTTTGGAATTATTATTTTGAAGCTTTAACAGAAGGGTACTACGCATACTACAAAGGTTTGGAAGGGAATTTATTTTCGGCAATGTTAAATGGAATTGGCGCTGTTTCAAAGTTCGAAAAGTGTATTTCTATGAATAAAAACTTTTTTGACGCTTATACTGCAATCGGTACCTTCAAATATTGGAAGAGCAAAAAGTTAGATTTTTTAACC
>CAZTDB010000292.1:0-4233 GCA_964612385.1 uncultured Ignavibacteriaceae bacterium | reverse complement strand
GAGCCATCATACCTTTGTTATAATAAATTTCGCCTAAGAATCTATAACCGTCAAGTTCTTGCTCTCGTTTAATGATTTCCTTCAATGGTCCGATTGCTTCATCATATTCTCCGGAGCTCATGTAAACAAAGGCAAGATTTTTATAAGTGTCCGACGAATCAGGTTGAATTTTTATTGCATATTTAAAAGCATAAATTGATTTATCGAAATAAACCTTGTTACTATCCGGATCATCGGCATTTATGCCCCGCTGATAAAAGGCAACGCCTCTGTTAAATAAATTTGCCCAATAATATTTTTTCGAATCGGAAATATTTTGAGCATATTTTTTTGAGATTTCAAGCGATTTATCGTATGACTCCAACATTTTATCATAATTCTCTTTTTCACCGTAAACTACTCCCAAATAATAGTAGCCTTCGTCGCTGCTGGGATTTTTTTCAACTTCTTTCAACAAAGATTCTAACGCCTTATCGTAATTTTTTTGTTGAATGTAAAGTTTTGCACTGGTCAGTTCAGTTGATGAACACTGAAAGCCGGATACGGCAAGCCCGATCAATAAAATTAGGGCAATTAATATTTTTGAAGGTTGCATTCGTACTCCATTTATATACTTTTTATTGTGATCAAAGTTAAAACTTTAGGCTTCGATAGTCAAGAAATAAGCATCGCTGAAGAGCCATTTTAATTACACAATTTGGAAAAATCAGCATAAAATTAAAACAAATCTCAGCCGGATGAGCTGCGAATATTTGCAGATAGCAAACCATTTTATATTGAAAAATCTGTTTAAATTAGAGTGTTCTTAATCTCTTACATTTTACCAATTATGAAGAATTTCAAAATTGATTTTGCATGATTAAAAGGATATGTTTAAACACAAATTCGAGGTAATCTTGACTACGGAAGAAATTGTAAAATCTGTTCCAAAAGTGCTTCTGCACGATCATCTTGACGGTGGTCTTCGCCCAGAAACAATTATTGAATTGGCAAAAGATGTGAATTATAAAAAGCTCCCCGCTTATGATGCGGATAAATTAGCCGAGTGGTTTCATCGCGGAGCTAATAAAGGTAATTTAGTTGAGTATTTACAGGGCTTCGAGCACACCACGGCTGTTATGCAAACCCGCGAAGGGCTTGAAAGAGTTGCTTACGAAATGATGGAAGATATGAAGGAGGACGGAATTTGTTATGTCGAGACACGTTTCGCTCCGGTTTTTCATAGGGCAAAGGGATTGTACCCTGAAGACATAGTGGCAGCGGTACTCAGCGGACTTGAAAAAGGCAAAAGTGATTTCGGCGTAGGATTCGGTTTGATTTTATGTGGAATGCGCAATATGAAAAATACTCTCGAAATTGCAGAGCTTGCCATTAATTTCAGAAATCAAGGGGTTGTTGGATTCGACCTGGCAGGTGAAGAAGGTGGGTATCCGCCTAAAAAACACGTTGATGCTTTTCAATTTATTCAAAGAGCAAATTTTAATATTACAATCCATGCCGGTGAAGCATTCGGAAAAGAATCAATCTGGCAGGCAATCCAATGGTGCGGTGCGCATAGAATCGGACATGCAACACATCTTGTAGAAGATTTTACTTTTGATAAAGAAGGAAATGTGGTTGGTTTCGGAGACCTGGCTCAGTATGTGTTAGATAAAAGAATCCCGCTCGAAATTTGTTTGCTCAGCAACGTTCACACCGGTGCGGTTGATAAAGTAGAAAATCATCCTTTCGGAACCTTCTTCAAAGAAAAATTCCGGGTTACATTAAATACCGATGACAGGCTAATGAGCAACACAACGCTGACTAAGGAATTCCTGACAGCTATCGAAGTATTTGACCTAAATTTAGATACCATCGAAAAGCTTACTATCAACGCAATGAAGTCTGCATTCATCCCCTACAAAGAAAGATTGTATTATATTTATGAAGTAATTAAACCCGGCTATCAGGCAATGCGGGAAAAACTCTTATCATTCAAACCATATACGGATTCCCATGAAAAAATTGTTTACAAATTATAATTTCCAATTCGATAAAAATGAAAGAAAACTATTAAAAACATTTTGCACCCAAACTTTAAAGCAGATAGAAGGAGACAGTAAATTTTATTCCGAAACAAAAGCTTTTAATTCTATTCTCAATAAGCTTAATAACGGGGAGAGCACTATTAAATTCACTAAAGATGAATTAACTAAATTAAAATTCCAGGTTCAACAAAATGTTCAGTTCTTAAAAAAAGAAATTGCTAAAAGCGGATTTATAAAAAAATGGCTTTATAATTCTATGCTCAAACAGTATGAAAATATTTTAACAAAACATTTTTCATAACATGTACACGAACAATAAAACAAAAGTAATAAAAGCCCCAAGGGGAACAACAATAAGCTGCAAAGGTTGGATACAGGAAGCCGCCATGCGTATGTTAATGAATAACTTGGACCCGGAAGTTGCGGAAAATCCTGATGAGTTAATTGTGTACGGTGGCAGCGGCAAGGCAGCCAGAAATTGGGATTGTTACGAGGCGATTATTTCATCTCTGAAAAATTTAGAAAACGATGAGACGCTTCTCATTCAATCGGGAAAACCTGTAGGAATATTTAAAACCTATACTGATGCACCGCGCGTTATTATTTCTAATTCAATGCTTGTACCTGATTGGGCTACTTGGGATGAATTCCGCAGGCTTGAAGAGTTAGGGCTTACAATGTACGGACAAATGACCGCAGGCAGTTGGATTTATATCGGCACACAAGGAATTCTTCAAGGTACCTACGAGACTTTTGCCGAATGTGCAAGAAAATATTTTGACGGAACTCTTAAAGGAAAATTTTTACTTACAGCCGGTTTAGGCGGCATGGGCGGTGCGCAGCCGCTTGCAGCCACAATGAACGGTGCTGCCTTTCTTGGTGTTGAAGTAGATTCCTCCCGCATCAAAAGACGATTTGATACCGGATATCTCGATACAATGACAGATAATCTTGATGAAGCTTTAAAGATGGTGCTTGAAGCAAAAAGCGGGAACAAAGCCTTATCTGTTGCGCTGCTCGGCAATGCAGGTGAAGTACTTCCTGAAATATTAAAACGAGGCATAATACCCGATGTAATTACCGATCAAACTTCCGCGCATGATACGCTTACCGGATATGTACCGATGGGAGTGAGCTTTGAAGAGGCACTTGCGCTAAGAAAAGCAGATCCTAATACTTACATTCAGTTAGCGCAGCAAACTATTGTTAAGCATGTTGAAGCGATGCTGGAATTTAAAAGAAGAGGATCAATCGTATTCGATTACGGCAACAATATTCGCGGTGAGGCGAAAGCAAATGGCGTTTTAAATGCTTTCGATATTCCCGGATTTGTTCCTGAATTTATAAGACCGCTTTTCTGCGACGGTAAAGGTCCTTTCAGATGGGCAGCATTATCGGGAAATGAAAATGATATTTATGTAACCGATGAAGCAATAAAAATGACTTTCCCTGATAATAAAGCTTTATGTAATTGGATCGACATGGCTCAAAAAAAAGTTCATTTCCAGGGCTTGCCTGCGCGTATTTGCTGGCTTGGTTACGGTGAACGGGCAAAAATGGGTAAGATATTTAATGAGCTGGTTGCAACCAGAAGAGTTAGTGCGCCAATCGTCATCGGTAGAGATCATCTTGACTGCGGTTCAGTTGCATCCCCTAACCGCGAAACCGAAAGTATGAAGGACGGCAGCGATGCTATTGCCGATTGGCCCATACTAAATGCGTTATTAAATGCAATTGGCGGTGCGAGCTGGATTTCGGTTCATCATGGCGGCGGTGTAGGAATAGGGAAATCTATTCATGCCGGTATGGTAGTAGTAGCCGATGGCTCTCCTGAAGCAGAAAAAAGGATCCAGCGGGTGCTAACATACGACCCTGGATTAGGAATAGTGCGTCATGCCGATGCCGGTTATGAAAAAGCAATTTTAAATGCAAAAAAAACGGGAATTAAAATCCCGATGATTAAATAAAATAAAAGGGTGAAATCATGAAAGTAAAAGTGTTGATAGCCGATAAATTTCCTGAAGCTTATACAGAGCAATTAAAGAATCTTGACTTGGAAGTAATTTATTCCCCAAAACTGGGTGAAAATGACCTGCCTCAAGCAGCTAAAGATGTTGATATACTTGTGGTTAGGTCTACAATTGTTAATGCAGAAACAATTAATTCGAGCAGCAATCTGAATTTAATAATTAGAGCAGGAGCCGGA
>CAZTDB010000291.1:0-4246 GCA_964612385.1 uncultured Ignavibacteriaceae bacterium | reverse complement strand
GATGGCACGAAGCGTGCTGCCCCAGTCCTTCGACCATGCGAACCTTGCTCATCAATTTCTTAACTGCCATGCAAGTTTGAATAGCGGTTATACAGGCAGTATCAAGTTTTGTAAGCGGCATAATTAACCCGTTGATATGATTTGATTAAAGAGGGAACCCTATGTTAAGTTGAATGACTGCATTGAATCCGCCGGTCTCAATAAATTTTTGCATAATGATATCTGATTTTTCTGTCACAGTAAGATATACTCCTTCATCATATTTCATTTTTTCAATGCTGAAGACAGTATAGCCTGCTACACCCTCAAGTGTTATATATTCTTTAATGATAGCAAAAATAAATCCCGTTCCAACGGTATAACCAAGCGATGCCTTTTCGCTGTTGAATTTGTGCACCTCTGTGATTGCGCCGGGGGCATTCACTGTAGTTGTAAGCGTAGCGGTATTAAAAAGAATTGCGGCATCAATTACTTTCCAGCTTAAAGCTCCGGTAAGTGTAGTGCCAAGGTCTATTCCCACACCCCAATTTTTCAAGTCAACTTCGAACGTAGTATTTGTAGAACCAAAGGAAGTGCTAGTGAATGCATCCTTCTTTTCTGTTAACTTTTGATAAAAGCCTTTGGCAGTTAAGATGAAACCTGAAAAATCAGCGCGAAACAGATTTACACCGACCCTATAACCTTTTGCTTTTCCGAAATGTGACATCGGTGAAGAGAGTGAATCTTTTCTGAGCAAATTGAAAGCATCAATATAATCATTAAACTCGGTCGGCTGATAAATTTGATAACTGTAGCCTCCGTACCCTCCCACAAATCCGAGGCATCCAAAACCAAAAGCTTGCGCTTTAACCGAAGGCGTAAATAGAAAAATCACATCTAAAAACAATATTACTAAAAGAAACAGTTTCGTCATCAGTTGTTAAATCCTTAAGTGTGCTAAACTTAAGAATATTATATGATAAATGGAATTCAAAGATCCCCTTCGAGGCTTAATTTCCGTCTATCATTGAAACCCCGGAAGTTGAGCATCCTGTGTAACATGAGCTATTAAGTTAAAAGTTTCCTCAACAAATCCTGACAGCTTATTTATGTTTAGTTTTTACTCGCACCCGTTTTAGATGTTATCGTTTCAAGTCCATGAGCTTCGGGACCGGTTTCGGTTTTCCAGAGCATAAATGAAAAGAATAATCCTAATGAAGCAAGAGCTGTAAATATCCACATGCCGGGTGCATAACCTGATGGATTTTCAGGACTTGCCATGAATGCATCATTTGTAAAACCAATCAGCCAGGGTATTGCCGCCATCCCGATCTGCTGGCATAAAGTCATTAATGAGTAACCTGACCCTAACCGTTTTTGCTCAACTATGTATGCCACAGATGGCCACATAACTGCCGGTATCATTGAGAATGAAATACCTAATAAAATCATTACAACAAACAAAGTGAGTGGTATTTCACCACTGCCTATAAGAGGGATTTGAATATGAAGCAATGGACCCGGCGGCATATAAGTCACGACAAGAAAGAGCGGGAATAATATTAAAGTACCGATTATCATAAACAGTGATCTCTTCCCAATTTTATCAACCCATAAACCGAATAGCGGAGTTGCAATCATTGCCGCCATTGGAAGCAAGCTGTTGAGCATACCTGCCGCCTCGCGCTCTAATCCATGTGCCTGCTGAAAATAATAAATTGCAAACGCTCTAAACGGAAATACCGTAGAGTAAAATACTACACAAAGAGCTACTATATACCAATATGATTTGCTGAATGAGTACAATCCCTTCAGCTCAAACTTCTCAGCTTCACCGGCATCGCCAAGCTGATATTTTCTTTCAGCATGATGTTCCATTCCCCAGTAAAGAATTGCACCAGCAACTGATACGCCCGCTATTGCAGTTGCAAGCCAGAGGGGATCTTGCCAGTTGTCATAGAAAGAACGCGCCCAGCTTGGTGAAAGATCGGCTGACCACGATCCTAACCTCGCAATCGTTAAGTTGATGCCAAAAGCAAGACTAAGAAGCTTTCCTTTAAACCATTTTGCAAGCGCAGTTGTAACTGCAACAATAAGAGGTTCAGCTCCTATTCCTAAAATAAACCGCCCTGTGATCATTACGTAGAACTCCGGCGAAACAGCCGTAACGACGGCTGCTGCAAGACATATTAGTGCGAAGACCAGAATGGATTTTTTTGTACCGAACTTATCAATGATATAGCCGCCTATAAGTAATACAATAATCGCGGCAATGCTGTATACGGTGTAAAGTAATCCAAGCTGCTGATCGGTAAAACCAAGCTGAGATGAAAGCAAGTCGAATACGGGAGCGATGCTGTCATACACATAATAGTTACCGAACATTGCAAGGCTTATAAATACGAGAACCATCCACCGGATTATCGGGGATGGTTCTCTTTTTTCAGTAGATGTTGAGGAATGATTTTCCATAAGTTTAATTCTCTATTTGATTTTTTCTTCTTTACTTATAGCAAATTTGAACAAGATTACAGCTAAGCCAAAGAACAATATAACTGAAAGAATGTCTCCTCCGGCTCCCATTGTTTCGTGGAGCCCGGTATTTAATTTATCCATTATCGAAATTTCTTTTCCGGATGCATCCGTACCGATTGGGGTTCCGATAAGTATGGCTATTAATATTCCGGTTAAAGCACCGCCTGCAATCAAACCAGAACTGAATAATGCCCCGGGTCCGATTTCGGATTCAGCAGCAGATTTTCTTCTTTTATCAACAAACCATTTAACCAAGCCGCCTATAAAAATTGGTGAGGTTGTTGATAGCGGCAGATACGCTCCCACCGCAAATGGCAGTGAGCGAACACCCGATAGCTCCATAACTGCTGCTATTCCCATGCCCACAATTACTAAACCCCATGGCAGGTTTTGACTTAACAAACCTTTTATTACCGTTGCCATCAAAGTTGCCTGCGGCGCGGGTAATGGGTTTGGATGTTCAGGCGTTATGGCACCTATACCGAGAGTACTCTCCAATAATAATAAAGTTAGTCCAATTACAACTACTGAGACAACCACGCCAATAATTAAACCAATCTGCTGTTTTATTGGAGTTGCACCAACGATAAAACCTGTCTTCAAATCTTGTGAAGTTGCACCAGCGTTAGCCGCTGCTATACAAACAATAGACCCAACAACTAAAGCGATTGGCTGATATACATCACCCGTCCATCCTAATCCTACAAAGATTAATGAAGTAGCCATTAGAGTTGCTATCGTCATACCTGAGATCGGATTTGAAGATGAACCTATAATTCCAACGATCCGTGACGAAACGGTTACGAAGAAAAATCCGAAAATTACAATCATCACCGCAGAAAGAAGATTAGCAGGTATCGTTGGTATTACCGCCATGAAAAAGACTAATAATATGCTTCCTACTAAAACAAAGACCAAAGGAATATCTTTTTCGGTTCTTATCTTTACAACTTTATTATTACCGCGGCTTTCCTTTAAATCAGCAAAAGAATCTTTGAATGCATTTATTATCGTTGGAAAGGATTTTATCAAGGTTATTATTCCTCCAAACGTTACTGCACCGGCACCGATATAGCGGATATAACTATTCCAAATTTCACGCGGCGACATTTCTGAAATTAATTTATTTCCGGGCAGAAAAATTGTAACAAGGTTATCGCCTAATAGAGTGATTAATGGTATAAGAACTATCCAGGATAACACACCGCCTGCAACCATGATGCCTGCGATCTTTGGACCGATAATGTAACCGACACCCAACAATTCGGGAGTAATTTCACCATTAATAGTTCCATTTGGTAAAGCAGACTTTCTGTTAAAGATGTACTGCGGAACGTCTTTCCATAAACCAAGAATCGACATAAAAAATTTATAGGCGAAAGCAATGCCTAATCCATAATAAACCTTTCTTGCAAGATTACCTCCCTTCTCACCGGCTACTAATACATCAGCACATGCAGTTCCTTCAGGATAAGGCAGAACATGATGCTCTTTAACAATCAATGAACGACGAAGAGGAATCATGAAAAGCACACCAAGAATTCCCCCTGCTAAGGCTAATACAAAAATCTGAAAATACTGGAAATAGTCTCTGCCTCCCGGCAAGAAAAGCAGTGCGGGAATGGTAAATACTACTCCTGCTGCAACCGACTCGCCGGCAGAACCTATTGTTTGAACTATATTGTTTTCAAGTATGGTTGCTTTGCCCAATTTCTTAAAAATTGAAATTGCC
>CAZTDB010000290.1:0-4252 GCA_964612385.1 uncultured Ignavibacteriaceae bacterium | reverse complement strand
CAAAGCTGAAAAACTCATCTATATTTTGCAGCGTATTTCCGGCTTGGAGAATAGAAGCAATTACTTCCTGCACCTTTTGTTCTTTTATTCTTTGGGTAATGTCGCTGCCGGAATTTATAATCATAGCAGATTTACCATCATCATCAAATAAATTTAATACCCGCCACTGAATAATTTTTTGTTCGCCTCCTTTGTTTATTACCGGATATTCTATCACTTGTTGTCGTTCTTGTGAATCAATGGATACTTTTGATAGCATCTTTTCAACAGCTTCTTTATAATCAGGACTAACAAAGTTTAACCAATTTCTGCCTATAATTTTGTCGGTTTCATATCCTAAAATTTCACATCCTTTGTTGCTAATAAACTTCACTTCAAAATTATTACCGAATGCAACAAATATTTCGCGGCTGAGGTCTAGCATTTTCTCAAGCTGTTTTCTGTTCTCATCATACGAGTTAAAGAATATATAAATCGGTGTTATATCCTTCAGAATACCGATACTGAATTGCTTATTACCTTTCCCGTCAAATTTTATAAAGGCATTATCTTCAACCCACTTATACTTCCCGTTTTTTGTTTGAATCTTATATTTAGCAGAGTAATTTTCAGTGAAGGCATTAACAGAATTAACATCATTAACTTTATGAAGCTCTTTCTTTACTTCGATTGTTCTCTGTACAAAAGAATTGAATCCAATTTTATTAATCTCATCTGTTGTATAGCCGGTTAAGGTTTTGATTGAAGGGTTAAAGTAGTCGTAAGATCTATTTAAGAAATTGTATTTGTAAATAATGGTAAGACTGTTTGCCAGCAAGAGATTTACGTCTTCTCTCCTGCTTAATAATGCCTCAACTGAATTTGATATTCCTTTTTGATTCTTCACAACCTGATATTTTTTTGATATGCCTATTATACAGATAAATTTTATATAATGCTTAACTTATAAACTTATAACGAGAAAGTAAATTGTTTTTTCTTATCGATGTGCTAATTTTTACTTACACAATTTCACCTATTCTATTCCCTGTTCATATAATTTACATTTCAAAATAGCTTGACAATTCGGTGCACTAAGCTTATTTTTATGTAGACTAAATCTAAATAACATTGTAAAAAAACAATAATGTGCAATTATATGAAGAGAGCATCCGATTTAAACTTTGGTGAAAGAGGAGTTATTAACGAGATTGATTTTACGCATCCTTCTTCAAGAAGAATAGTTGAGGTCGGTTTCACTCCCGGTCAAGAGATAGTGTTAGTAAACAAATCTATATTTAACGATCCGTTAGCTTTCGCAGTGAGGGGGACACTCATCGCCATCCGAAAAAATGAGGCTGAGTGTATTAAAGTTGCATGATTGCAGATTCAATTACTTCAATTCCCCTAATAACGTTAGTCGGACCGCCAAATGCAGGCAAGACTTCCCTCTTTAATTTTCTCAGCGGAAAAAACCATAAAACCGTCAACTACCCGGGTGCAACGGTAGAGTACGCAATCAGCAAGATACATTCGAAGTATAATTTAAAAGCTGAAATTCTTGACTCGCCGGGAATCGTTAGTCTCATTCCATCATCTCCTGATGAACGCGTTTCAATTGAAGCTTTATTCGACCATCCGGAATTAGGTAAGCCGGATTTAATTATTGCGACCGTCGACTCCACACAGCTTAGTCGCCATCTTCTTTTAGTTGAACAATTGCTGCAAGCAGGATTTAGCGTGATTGTTGCACTCACAATGATTGATATGTTGAACAAGCGCGGCATGGATATATCGGCTGTTGAATTGGAGAAAGAATTAAATTGTCCGGTAGTAAAAGTTAATGGACGAACAGGAATCGGTTCCAGAGAATTAATTACTTTAATTGAAAAGCATTTGAACAATCATTATGAAAAAAGTGCGTCTCTCTATTTCGATAAAGATATTCCAATTGATGCTTTGCTCAACTCTTACCGCGATATCGAACGCATCGAAAAAAAAGTTTTGTATGAATTACCGGTTAGCCATGTCAACTTTAATTTAACAGAAGCAAATAAAAAATTAGTACTGTTGAACCAACCCAAAAGCAGCATAGACAACCTCCGTTTAGACCAAACTACTGTTCGAATTGACAATATTCTTCTGCATAAGGTTTGGGGATTTTTGTTTTTCTTCTTGATTATGTCTCTTACCTTCACTTCAATTTTTTGGCTGGCTGAACCATTAATGAACCTGGTTGATAGAGGTTTTGCCGAGTTAGCCGATTCAGCACAAAAATTTTTAGGACATAATGTTATTGGAGATTTAATTTCATCCGGAATTATAAGCGGTACAGGAGCGGTTCTTGTATTCCTGCCGCAAATTATTATTTTATTTTTAATACTCGGATTGCTTGAAGATACCGGTTATTTAGCCCGTGGGGCAATGCTTGTAGATAGACCTCTTTCAAAAATAGGTTTGAATGGAAGGTCGTTTGTGCCGATGCTTTCGGGATTTGCCTGTGCGATTCCCGCTATGCTGGCTGCCAGAACTATTCCAAATAAAAAAGAGAGATTGCTAACTATTTTCATCATTCCTTTGATGAGCTGTTCGGCACGGCTTCCGGTTTACACCTTGTTAATTGCATTTTTAATTCTCCCCGGTAAATCGTGGTTAGGAGGAATATTATTAGCATCGATTTATATCTTTTCAATTTTCAGCTCAATCGTTGCGGCAAGCTTAATAAACAAGCTGAAGAACAAAATAATCAGCGAGGAAGATAATTCTTCATTCATTCTTGAACTTCCGTCTTACCGGATGCCTAAATTGAGCATAGTTCTTTATAATACGTACTCAAACGCAAAAGTATACTTAAAGAAAGCCGGTCCGGTAATCTTATTCTTCTCGCTTTCAATTTGGATTTTAACATATTTTCCAAATTATAATCCCTCTGTTGAAAGTGAAGGATTAACTCAAAATGAAATTATTCAATTAGAAAATGCGGAACGGCTTGCCGGATCTTATGCTGCGAGCCTTGGAAAATTTATTCAACCGGTGATGACTCCCATCGGAATGGATTGGAGAGTTGGCGTTTCGTTAATTGCCGCTTTTGCTGCTAGAGAGGTTTTTGTCAGCTCGCTTGCTTTAATCTTTAAAGTTACGAGTGACGATGAAAGATTACAGGAATCGATTCTTGCGGCGATGAGAACGGCTACAATTGAGGATACAGGCAAAAAATTATTCACTACATCCACAATTATTGGATTGATTGTATTTTTTATCTTTGCGCTGCAATGTTTATCTACTGTGGCAGTTTCGCGTAAAGAGACCGGAGGATGGCGAATACCAGTATTGCAATTAGTTATATTTACCTCTGTGGCATACATTTTTACATTTATTACAGTAAACGGATTGAGATTTTTAGGATTTGATTGACAATAGAATTCTGAATATATTATGAACGGATATCCCGACACCAATGAAATAAAGTGGGTTTGATCTTTAATATTGTTTTTGTTTACTTGCATGAGTGTAGGATAAGGTAATAAGGTTTACATTTATTATGTCGACAGTTATAACTAAGCTTAAAAACAATTTCACAAAAGGGTATTTCACAGAAATATCGGTGTAAGATCTAATTCTTTTCCTAGCATTAATATTTAATAGAATCTTTTTAAGAACCGGTTAGAAATTAAGATAAGAAGATTAGTTGCATGAATAGATGAGTCTTCTCTAAAAAGGTATTTTCACTATGGAAATGCTTCGATTATTAAGAATATTCGAAAATAAAATTTACAAACAAGACCTTTTTAGATACGCCACATAGATAAAATGAAAATTCAAGCGGTTAGGATTATTCTGTCTTGCAATTCATCGGTTACAATAATAATTTTCAATTGAGTTTTGAAATAATCGCATAAAAAAATTGAAACATCCCCAAGCATCTGAAATATTTAGAGAATTCTTGAAAAGCGAAAAAAACCGGATTACGCCCGAACGTTTTGAGGTTCTCGATGCAGCGTTAGATTATGAAGGGCACTTCGGAGCCGATGACCTGTACATATTAATGAAAAATAATAAGTCATTAGTCTCGAGAGCTACTGTTTATAAAACTCTTGAACTTCTTGCACAATGCGAACTTTTAATCAAAAGAAATTTCGGCGATAATATTACACGATATGAAAGCAGCTATAAGAAGCAGACTCACGATCATCTAATTTGCATGGACTGCGGCAGAATAGTTGAATTTTCCAATAAGAAGATAAAAGACTTTCCGAAAGAAATTAGTGATGAA
>CAZTDB010000289.1:568-4262 GCA_964612385.1 uncultured Ignavibacteriaceae bacterium | reverse complement strand
GGTGTTCGCATAATCGGAGAAGATCATAAGGTTTATAATAATTACTTTTATCAGCTAAAAGGTACCGGCTTCAGATCGGCTCTTTCTCTTGTTAACGGAATACCTGATTCACCGTTGAATGGATATTATCAAGTTAAAAATGCTGTAGTCGCATTTAATACTTTTATTGATAATACCCGGAATATTACAATTGGTGCCGGTGCAAGTTCTTCACAAAATATGCCTCCTGAAAATTGTGAAATCGCCAACAATATTGTGAAGGGAAGCACCGGTCCACTAATCAGAATCGACGCTCAGCCAATCAACATGTTTTATGAAGGAAACATCATGTTCGGCGCATCGATTGGAATACCGGCTGACCCGGGGATTATAAATACCGATCCACTAATTCATTTTGCTGATGATAATTTATGGCGAATAACAGCTCAAAGCCCGGCAGTGGGGACTGCAGCAGGTGAATATCCATACGTCGAAAGAGATATAGACGGACAAATGCGAATCGGCTATAAAGATGTAGGCGCTGATCAAATTTCGGATGAACCTATCATCAATTACCCGCTTAGCAGAGACGATGTTGGTCCTACATGGTTGGATTTAATATTCAACGGACCTCAATCAATAACGGTTGCGGCTGGTGAAAATACTTTGCTGGAAGCTGTTCAAGATGCGCAGCCTTTCGATACTATTGAGTTGATTGATGAAGGCGAATATAACATTACATCCTCTATAATAATTGACAAACCACTTTGGATTCAAGCTTCCGCTGGCTTATCGCAAAAACCGATAATAAGACATACAAATCTCTCATCGAGTACAAGAATTTTATTCGAATTAAGAAGCGGAAGTGCACTAATTCTAAAAGGTCTTGATTTAGACGGAATGGCAGGTACATCCACACCTGCAAAATATTTAATCAGAACAGACGACGATCCTTTTTCAGGTTCTTATAAATTAATAGTTGATGATTGTATATTGCGTGATGTTTCAATAAACGGCGATGGTAATTTCTTTAGAGCTTATGCCGGTACTTTTGCCGATACTATAATATTTAAACACTGCTTGTTTACAAACAGCGGAAAAGAAGGTATAAGATTAAAAGATGAATCATCAGGCAGCGGTAAGTATAATGTAAAATATTTTGAAGTTTCGAATTCTACATTTTGGAACATACCCAAAGAAGCCATTTATATTTATGGAGGAGATGAGAATCCGGATACGCCTGGTCCAACGGTTCTGATAGACCATTGCACGATGGATAACATAGGCTACGATAACGCTCCGATGTTAAATCTTAAAGATGTTGATAACGCACTTCTTGTTAGCAGCATTTTCAGCAATAGTCCTGCTAACTCATTATCTATAAGACTCGACGGAGCTAATTCGAAAATTCATTACAGTAATATCTTTAACATAGGGCAGATTGAATTAAATCGCGGTGCGGTAATCGGCAACGGTATGCTGCAAGTCGATCCTCTTTATGCTGATCCTTCAAATGGTAATTTTACATTAGCACCTAACTCTCCTGTGCACGGTAAAGCATTTGACTTTAAGGCAATGGGCGATTTAAGATGGGTTACACCCACTTCAATGAATGATGATATAAGCAGCAAGCCGCTCGTTTATGTTTTAGAACAAAACTATCCTAATCCTTTTAATCCTTCTACCAGCATAAAAATAAATTTACCGGCTTCCGGATATGTGAAGCTAAAGATTTTCGATTCTAAAGGTGAATTAATACAAATTCTTGCTGATGGATATTTAGATGAAGGTACTCATAATTTTATTTGGGATGCCGAAGGAATTACTTCAGGCGTGTATTTTTATCAGTTGTTGACACCAAAAGAAATTCATACGAAAAAGATGATATTGCTAAGATGATATTAAAAAACTATATATTAAATAATATCGCGGTTACTACACTACTTATTGTTTTTATTACTGCAAAACCATTTGCGCAACAATGGCAGTCGACAATCGTATACTATGAGAACGATCGCCTGGTGTACATCTCTGATAGTGAAGGAAATAAAATACCTGATTTTAGCTATGCCGGTTATAAAGGCGGCGGAGTTGAGATTCCCGATATACCTGTCGTTAAGACTATCTCACCAATTGAAGGGGATAATACGGCACATATCCAGAATGCAATTACCGAAATAGCCTCGATGCCAAAAAATGATGATGGTTTTAGAGGTACATTACTGTTAGAACCGGGGGTATATGAGATAAAAGGAACTCTGAAAATTAGAGACGATGGAATTGTTTTAAGAGGATCCGGTGATGCGGATGACCCAACAAGTAATTCGATTTTACTCGGAACCGGAAACAGCCCTAATAAAAGGACAATACTTATAGCTGGCGGAGGGCTTTCGACAAAATGGTCTAATCAGGTAAGCGGAACGAAAAAAAATATTTTAACAGATACAATTTTTGTCGGTGACCGTGAATTTGAAGTAGAAGATGCTTCAGTTTTTAAGGCGGGCGATAATATCATCATTTTCCATCCCTCCACCGATTTGTGGCTCCAAGCAATTAATTATGGCGGTACTTATTCAGACCAGCCCGGTGCTGAACCGGGTGTTGATGTGCCATGGTCACCTGGTGCTGAAAATATTTTGTTTAATCGATTTATTACTTCAATTGACGGTAACAAAATTACTATCGATGCTCCTGTGTTTAATACTCTCATTCGAGAACTCTCGCAATCTTATGTTTATAAATACGCTCGAACGGGTATCCGAACTAATATTGGAATAGAAAATCTTCGTATCAATATTCAAACAGCCGGAGGGACTGACGAAGATCATGCATGGCAGGCAATCGATCTATTTCAAATTGAAGATGCATGGGTTAGGAATTGTACAATGCTGCATTTCGGACAATCAGCAGTACGAACTAATACTGCCACTAGAATAACAGTTGAAAATTGCAACGCAATCGATCCCGTAAGTAAGATTGAAGGAGAGAGAAGATATAATTATCAGGTTTATACAGCATCTCAGCAAATTTTATTTTATAAATGTTATGCAAAGAATGGCAGGCATCATTTCGTATCAAACGGAACTTCTTACACTTCAGGATGCGTATTTCTCGATTGTACTTCTTCCGGTGCTTATACAAGCAGCGAAGGTCACCGCCGGTGGAGTATGGGCTTGTTATTCGATAATGTCATTGAATTGAATGGACCGCGTCCGGGTGTAAATCCTCGTCTTCTTGGACTTTACAATAGGGGTTATTACGGAACTAGCCATGGTTGGTCTATTGCTCATTCTGTTGCGTGGAATTGCGACGTAGCACAAGGTGATTTAATTGTGCAGAAGCCGCCTACTGCACAGAACTATGCAATTGGCTGTTTCGGAAAAAATATTACAGGCAATTCACCGCCTGCACCATTTAATGAACCTTCAGGATTTATTGAGGGCAGTAATCAAGCCGGATTGCATCCGCGCTCATTATACCTTGCTCAGTTAGAAGACAGGTTGAATCTTACATCAGGAAATAGTGAAAAGACTGGTTTGCCAGAGAAACATGGTTATCATTTAAATGGAAATTACCCCAATCCTTTCAATCCGGAAACTATTATAAGTTTTTCATTACCGGAAAGGTTGGAAATTCGGCTAACAATTTTTGATCTAATTGGAATGGAAGTAACTGTTCTCGTAAACGACTCACTTCCGGCAGGAATTAATAAGAC
>CAZTDB010000289.1:0-448 GCA_964612385.1 uncultured Ignavibacteriaceae bacterium | reverse complement strand
AGATGGAATGGTAAAGACAATTATGGCACTGAAGTATGCTCCGGTTTGTACTTATATAAAATTGAATCGAAACATGGTATTCTTGCAGATAAAATGCTCTTAATCAGGTAGTAAATGAATGAATATAACCTGTAACAAATATTTTTTAATAGTTTTATTCTTAATGCAGCTTACTATTCTATCACTCGATGTTCAAGCAAGAATTATTCAGGTGAGTACAGTAAGCCAATTGAAGTCTGCCATTCAAAATTTGGCAGCCGGAGATACAATTGAAATCGCGGACGGAACTTATGACTTTAACGGAAACATCTCAATAACTAAAACTGGCACTGAAGAAAATCCTATTCTAATTCGTTCAAAAAATCTTCATGGTGCTGTTATGATAAATAAATCGTACTTCACGCTTAAACAAGTTGCCTATATAACCATCGAAGGATTTTTATTCAGA
>CAZTDB010000288.1:0-4269 GCA_964612385.1 uncultured Ignavibacteriaceae bacterium | reverse complement strand
TATCATGGCTTCCTTGTAAATTTTGCTGGACATAAGCAACGCATTCGGGAAATGCTTCGCGCAGCTCACGTAATAACTTATCGAACCCGGATGTTTTTATTCTTGTTTTTTCATCAATAAAATATTCTGAACAGGTCATGAGATAATTATAATTCATTACTGCATCGAATTCATCCCCTTCGAGATATGGTTTTATTACATCAATAGGATCTACCACTTCTGCGGTTAAATATGCATCCAGGTTAATTGATTTAACATGTTTACGCCAATCTTTCCAGAATTTATGCTCAACACAAAAAGCAACATCCAAGCGCCAGCCGTCGATGCCGTCGGAAGGGTCGCCGTCATTATTAGGGTCCATCCATCTTTTTGTTATATCAAAAATATATTTTTTCGGTCCTTCCACTATACCGTTTTCATCTTCTTTTAATTCAGGAAGCTCGCGTACACCAAACCATCCTTCGTAGTCAAACTTTGTTCCCTTAACCGGATCATCCCACGATTTAATTGAGAACCAATCTTTATATTTTGAGTTTTGCTGTTTCTCAACAACATCTTTGAATGCCCAGCTATTCAAGCCCATGTGATTGAAAACTCCGTCGATTATTATTTTCATATTACGCTTATGCACTTCATCAATAAGCTTAAGGAAGAGTTTATCTGCTGAAGTCCAAACCCATGTTGAAGGATCATCGGGAATTTCTTTTGAAATCATTTTTCTATCGCCGGTGGGATTGGGACCGAAATTCGGATCGATATGATGATAAGTAGCTCCGTCGTACTTATGAAGAGAAGGAGCCTCAAAGACAGGGTTGAGATAAATTGCACCTATACCAAGCTCTTGCAGATAATCAAGCTTATCTATAATGCCCTGAATATCGCCTCCGTATCTTCTTCTTTGCAGATTAAACCAGATATCCTTTCCGTTCTGCAGTTCATAAGGCTGCAGCTTGTACCAATCGGAAGTCCACGAATGCACCTGCCACGGCGAAGTAGAATCATGGGGCCAGGAACCCTTAATATATTCAAGCGTGGGATCATTTGTAGTGTCACCATTACGGAATCGTTCGGGGAAGATCTGATACCAGACTACTTTTTTTGACCACTCGGGGACGAAATCATTTTTATTTTCATTCTTCAAATGAGAAGAGTTCATTCCGTTTCCTTCCTCTAAACGAGTTTGACTGAATAAATTTAAAAAACAAAACGAGAGCAATAAAAGAATATACCGGCAATCGATTAAATAAATTTTCATAAAACTGCCCTTATGTTAATGAAGTTAATCACAATACAATTCTATAATAAAAAGCTTCTATTTGTTGATTGTAAAATGAATCTATTCTATTTTGTGCACCGTTTTTACACTATCAATTTAATAATTACAAAATGAAATAACACAATTTTTAATATGGAGTCAAGATGAAGCTCAACAAATACAGCAGCAGATTAACCCAGCAGCGTTCGCAGGTTGGTTCGCAGGCTATGCTTTACGGTATTGGTCTTACCGACAAAGATATGAACAAGGCTCAAGTGGGGATTGTAAGCATGGGTTGGGAAGGCAACCCTTGTAACATGCATCTGAACGATCTCGCAAAAGATGTAAAAGAAAGCGTGAATGAAGCAGGTCTAATCGGATTAATTTTTCATACTATAGGCGTAAGCGACGGTATATCGATGGGAACCGAAGGAATGAAATTTTCTTTGCCGTCAAGAGATATAATTGCCGATTCAATCGAAATTGTTATGCGGGCACAATGGTACGATGCGCTGATTGCTCTGCCCGGCTGCGATAAAAATATGCCCGGCTCAGTAATGGCAATGGCTCGTTTAAATAGACCTTCGATAATGCTTTATGGCGGAACTATAAAAGCCGGTTCATTTGAAGGGAAAAAATTAGACATCGTCTCTGCGTTCGAAGCTTACGGACAGTTTTTATCAAAAGAATATTCCGAAGAAGATTTATTGAACGTGCTGAGAAATGCCTGTCCAGGCGCCGGTGCATGCGGCGGTATGTACACTGCAAATACAATGGCATCGGCTATCGAAACACTCGGTATGAGTTTGCCTTACAGCTCTTCGGCACCGGCTGAAAGCGATACGAAAAAATCGGAGACACACGAGGCTGGCAAAGCAATTCTGAATCTTCTAGAAAAGGATATTAAACCAAGAGATCTCATGACAAAAGAAGCATTTGAAAATGCGATTACTATTGTGATTGCTTTGGGCGGTTCAACCAATGCTGCATTACATTTAATTGCTATGGCTAAAGCTGCAGACGTAAAATTATCGCTTGATGATTTTCAAAGAATCTCGGAACGAACTCCTTTTCTTGCAGATTTAAAGCCAAGCGGACGATATGTAATGGAGGACTTGCATCAAGTCGGAGGTGTTCCGGCTGTTCAAAAGCTTTTGCTTAAGGAAGGACTGCTAAATGGAAATTGCATGACCGTTACAGGTAAAACGCTTGGCGAAAATATTGAAGCAGTGCCGGATTTAAGCGAAGGACAAAAGGTGGTGTTACAGTTCAGCAATCCGATTAAAAAGACGGGACATTTGCAAATCCTTTATGGTAATCTTGCAGAAGAAGGAGCAGTAGCCAAAATTACAGGTAAGGAAGGTTTGAAATTTTCCGGTCCCGCAAAAGTTTTCGACTCCGAGGAAGAAGCCTTAAAAGCAATTGAAGACGGTTTGATTAATCACGGGGATGTTGTAGTTATAAAATACGAAGGTCCGAAAGGCGGACCTGGAATGCGCGAAATGCTTGCAGTTACTTCTGCAATAATGGGAAAAGGATTGGGTAAGTCCGTTGCATTGATCACCGACGGAAGATTTTCCGGCGGCACGCATGGCTTTGTTGTTGGTCATATAACTCCCGAAGCGTGGACAGGCGGAACTCTTGCCTTAGTTGAGAATGGCGATAAAATAACTATTGATGCCGAGAAGAATTCTTTAACTCTGCAAGTTGATGAAGATGTCTTGAAAAAAAGAAAAGAACAATGGCAGCAGCCGGCATTAAAATTTACAAGCGGAATTTTATACAAGTACGCCAAAACCGTTTCGTCGGCGTCGGAAGGATGTGTGACGGATGAGTAAGATGATAATTTTTTAAGTGAAATATAAATATCGTTTTAATTTAAGTAGCCTATTATTTAATGTTACCTTCACCCCCGACCCCTCTCCCGCCGGGAGAGGGATAAAGGGTGAGAGAATGCTTTCATAAATCGCAACATAGAAGTGTTACTAATTAACTTTGTTTCATAGGCTTTTATTTCAATTAAATCACCGGGTATATCATGCTTTATTTCAAAATTTTTATTTCAATCATGTTAAGTTCTATCGCCCTTTCAACTTTTTCCTATTCAAATTCAAATGAGGCTAAAGATTTAATTATAAGAGGAGATGAATTGCATGAAAAGTTCGATAATGTAAATTCATTGAAATATTATGAACTTGCTTATAAAACAGATCCAAGCAGCTATGAAATTTTATTAAAGTTGACAAGAACTTACAACGATGCCGGTGAGGAAATGTACGAGCTGAGGCGTAAGGAAGAAGCGGAAAGGTATATGAATAGAGCATTAGAAAATGCCGAGATGTTTCATAAAAAATTCCCCGATAGTGCCGATGTTTATACTTACCTTGCAATGTCTTATGGAAATATTGCCATGTTCAAAGGCGGTAAAGAGAAAATAAAGCTGGCAAATAAAGTCGGAGAAAACGGAAGGAAAGCAATATCTCTCAATCCAAATAATTTTTTGCCTTACGTAATCATGGGAATTTACTACAGAGAGCTAGCTAAATTAAGCTGGTTTGAAAGAGCATTTGCAAACACTTTTTTCGGCAAGGTTCCAGAAGGTACATTTGAAAATTCGATTGAGATGTTCAACAAAGCGCTTGTGCTTGATAACAACATGATAGTAGCAGCCTACCAACTGTCAAAAACTTACCGTGCGATGGGCAGCGAGAAAAAAGAGGCTGCACTGCTGAAGAAAGTAATAAAAATGCCCGAGAGAAATTTCAGAGATAAATTTGCTAAAAGAAAAGCTGAGAGACGATTGGATAAGCTAATCTAACTAGTAATGAGAGTGCAATTTTTCTTTACCCCTAAAAAATTAAGTGCGAAAGGTTGTTTGGTTCTCTCTTAATTAATTCTAAAACCTATTATTTGAAATTCAGAATTTTCAATAAATGATGCCAACATTAGAGACTTAAATATTTCCTTGAATTTATATTAGAAAAACTCTATGTTTTTTTGTGAATGAGGGATAA
>CAZTDB010000287.1:0-4312 GCA_964612385.1 uncultured Ignavibacteriaceae bacterium | reverse complement strand
AATCACTTACTTATTTAAATTTTTCTTGTCTCTTATTCCCGTGAAGAAAGCATTCTAATAGTAAGTTGATTGGGGAACTATTAAAGGGGGGAATACATATAGACATAATTAAATAAATGGAGTTTATTATGAAAACTTCCCTGAAATCTTGCCGTAAAATCAAATCATTCTGTGAATGGAAGAGTAGAAATCTTCACAGCAATTTTTCATTTATCTCATCCGCATTTACTACTTCAGCAAAAATATCTTTGTTGATGATTTTCTTTTCCATTAGTATGCTGCATATTGTCATGGTCAATGGGTGTGCCAAGAATGAAACTAATGCCAATACAGAATTTTTAGGAAGATGGGATTTAACAGTTTACAATACAGATAGAACTTACCCTGCGTGGCTGGAATTATTAAAGGAAGATGAAACATACGAAGGTCGTTATGTAAGCGGCAAAGAAGGCAGTGCCAGACCGATTCCGAATATCAAGATAGAAAATGATACGCTTTATTATTCACTGCCGCCTCAGTACGAAAGACAAACCGTCGATCTCGAATTTACGGCATGGTTAAATAACGGCAAGCTCGAAGGATTTACATTTAATCCGGCTGGTGAAAAAATAAATTTCACCGCGGTGCCTGCTCCGGCTCTCGAATACCGTGATGCTGTTGATTGGGGCGAACCGGTTCAACTTCTTCAAGAAGATTTATCAAACTGGAAATTGCGTTATCCTGACAGTGTATCTGGTTGGACCTACAAGGACGGAATTTTAAACAATACACCCCCGAGTGAAGACTTAATATCCGAAGAAAAATTTATGGATTTCAAAATTACCGCCGATTTTAGAACGTTTGAAAGAAGCAACAGTGGAATTTATCTAAGAGGAAGATATGAACTTCAAATAATGAACAATCCGGCTGAACTTACAAAGACAAGTGTGGGTGGTGTATACGGATTCATTCAACCGCGGGTTAAAGCAGCAAAAGAACCGGGTGAATGGAATACTATCGAGGCAACATTAATTGGAAGATATATTACCATTGTTTTGAACGGCGATACAACCTCAGTAATGGAAGAAATTCCAGGAATTACCGGCGGTGCATTAGACAGCAACGAAGGTCAGCCCGGACCGATTATGCTTCAAGGAGATCATGAGGCAATCGAGTATAGAAATATTATAGTAACTCCTGCTAAATAAATAATTTAAACTCCCACAAAATTTATGAGGGAACTAAAATGAAAAATCATTCAAGAAGAAATTTTATTAAGAGCGCAGCAGTAAGCGCTGCGGGAATAAGCCTTGCATCTTCATTTACTGCAGGCAATTTGGAAGCGTTTGCTAAAACGAAAAATAAAATATTACCATATCCAAGACCGGATAAAGATGCAATCTCTTTAGCTCTTTTTTCTCTTAACCGTTCTTTTAGAGTAGGCATCTGGAACCTAATGGATATTGCACGGACTTGCCGTGAAGATTTTAACATAGATGGAATTGAATATGTAACTCTTTACTTCCCTGATGTAAGAGATTCTTATTTAAGGGAGCTGAATAAGCGTGCGAATGACTATGGCGTTCGGAATGTTTTAATTATGGTTGATCGCGAAGGAGACATGGCACATAAAGATAGGAAAGAAAGAATGCAATCAGCTATCAATCACCGCAAATGGGTGGATATTGCCACTTATCTTGGCTGCCACGCAATCAGATGTAATTCAACAGGCGTGGGAAATTCGGTCGAAGAAGATCCCGATGCACTTGAACGTGCCGCCGAGTCATTCAATGCCCTTTTGGAATACGCCAAGGAATTTCAAATAAATATTATTATCGAGAACCACGGTGCCGGTCTAGCTTCAAATGCAAAATGGCTTGCTGATTTGGCAAAAAAAATCGATAATCCTAATTTCGGTTTGCTGCCTGATTTCGGAAACTTCGGTCATCAGGAAGCAGAAAAAACTTATGAATCGGTAAGATTAACAATGCCTTACGCAATGGGTGTTTCCGTTAAAGGGACATGGCTTCCGGATGGAACGCATCCTCGTTTCGATCTAGAGGAGTGTTTGAAAATTTCAAAGGAAATCGGCTATAAAGGCTTTTGGGGTATAGAATCCAGTATCCGGCATCAACCAAGTATTGATGATCAGCTAAGTCCGTTGCAGATTATGAATGAAGAATGGAAAGCGGTAAGATGGACTATGGATGTTATTAAGAAAGTAATCTTTAGTTAGTGCCAATCAAGATATGTAAAAAACTTTTTACCGGAATAAAAAATGAAATTTCTTTCAGACGTAAAGCAAACCGATACAACTTACAGCACTATACAGTTAATTCTGCTTGTAACCTTCAGGTTATTCATCGGCTGGCATTTTTTATACGAAGGGCTTGTGAAGGTTATGAACTCAAGCTGGTCGTCCGCCGGATATCTCAACTCCTCACAAGGATTCCTTTCTGACTTTTATGCATGGATAGTTCTTAATCCTTCAATTCTTCAAGCCGCGGATATCTTGAACATCTTAGGGTTAATCGGCGTTGGTTTGGGATTGATACTTGGCTTATTCACAAATCTTTCCCTCCTTATAGGAGCAGTTATGCTGCTTCTCTATTATTTCGTTACACCTCCATTCATCGGTTTGCAATATAATGTTCCTTTTGAGGGAAGTTATCTAATAATTAACAAAACCTTAATTGAATTCATTGCTATGCTCGTACTGATATACTTTCCAACCGGTAAAATTATTGGATTGGATCGATTGATTTTTAACAAAGTCAAAACATGATATAAAAAATGAACGAAAGAATCACTTCCGGAGAATATTTAGAATGAATCAAGAAGACAAAACACCTGCCTCAAAAAAGGTGGATAGCTCAGAAAAAAATAATGGCATGTTGGGCAGGAGAAATTTTCTTAAAGCTCTTGCGGCAATTCCTTTCTTAGGAGCCTTTCTGATTGCTCTATTCGAGAAGAAGAGATACGATGATACATTAAGAGAAACAATACTTGACGAGTTTAAACTGTCCGCAGATGAACCGCTGCCTCCGGTAATTACCAATCATAAATCGTTAAACAAACTTCGAATTGGAATTATCGGATTTGGATTTAGAGGTGAGCAGCTTGCAAGAGCTGCCGGCTTGGCACATCCTGACTGGATCGAAGAGAAAAAAATTGCGGCACAACAAAATAAACGAGATACAAACCTCAAGGAATTTTACGAGCAGGATGATCTGAATATCGAGATAACCGGAATTTGCGATGTGTTCGATATACGGGCAGAAAGAGGTCTTACCGTTTCAAATAATAAAAATTGCAAAAGATATTATCATTATCATGACTTGTTAGATAGTAAAGACATCGATGCAGTGATCATCGCAACTCCAGATCACTGGCATGCACAGCAGAGTATAGATGCGGTACAAGCTGGCAAGCATTTATTTGTTGAAAAATGTATGACAAGAACAATTCCGGAGACTTATGAAATGCGGGATGTCATTTCAAAAAGCAATGTTATATTCCAGCTCGGGCATACCGGAAGGCAAAGCGTTACTTACCTTAAGGCTAAGGAGGTAATAGAAAAAAATATCCTTGGTAAAATTACTTTGATTGAAATGACTACAAATAGGAATAATCCTTTTGCAGCATGGATTTGGCCAATTCATGAAAAAGCAAATGAAAAAACTATTGACTGGCTTCAGTTTTTAGGACCGGCGCCATACCACCCATTCAACCTTGAAAGATTTTTCCAATGGAGAAGGTGGTGGGATTACGGCACAGGTATGTCGGGTGACCTTTTAACTCACGAATTCGATGCAGTAAATATGATAATGAATCTCGGTATTCCTAAATCTGCGGCAGCTTCAGGCGGCATCTATTATTTTAAAGACGGCAGAACGGTACCGGATGTTTTCAGCGTTACGTTTGAATATCCCGATAGAGATTTAACTTTGCTGTATAACGGAACGCTTGCCAACGGAAAACCGCGAAGAAAATTATTTATGGGACATGATGCCTCGATGGAAGTAGGCGGCGGCTTAACTGTTTCCGTGGATGCACAGTCTACCCGTTACCAAGAAAAACTTGAAGCTGGAATTATCGATGCAGACCTTCCACTGCTTGCGTATAATCCCGGGCAGCGAACCCTCGATGCTGTTACATCCGCAACTGAAAAATATTTTGCCGACAGGGGATTGTCTTACACCTACCGCGCAGGAAAACGTGTGAACACAACTACTCTTCACATAGCTGAGTGGCTTACGGCTATAAGAAACGGAGGCAAAACAAGCTGCGACATCGAACAAGGATTTCAAGAAGCAATTACATCCCACATGGC
>CAZTDB010000286.1:0-4326 GCA_964612385.1 uncultured Ignavibacteriaceae bacterium | reverse complement strand
CCGTAACCGCCTGCCAAAAGATTAGGCTTTAATCGTGTTCTTGTGATGCTGTTATTACCGCCTGCACGTTTATTATCGCGTTCGTTAGATTTTGGAATTGTGATTGTTCTTTCTACGGTGTGATAAACTATGCATACTCCTTTTGGTATTCTTGAACTGACTACTGCACGAGTACAGTAAACTCCGTTATCGTTATAAACTTCAACCCAATCGTTATCCTGTATGCCGAGATTTTTTGCATCTTCTTCGTTAAGCCAGCATGGTTCGCAGCCGCGTGAAAGAGTCAACATTCGCAAATTGTCCATATAAGTAGAATGAATGTGCCATTTGCCGTGCGGAGTTAAACAATTTAGTACTAGACCTCCGCCGTTCTTAAGAGTTTCTTTCAAGTCGCCGTAAAGTTCAGGTTTGGGTGATGGTTTAAACGTAGGCAGATGTTCTCCGAAAGCAATATACATTTCATGATCGATGTAGAAATGCTGCCTGCCGGTTAACGTTCTCCAAGGGACCAATCTTTCTATGTTATATGTAAAAGGTGCGTAGGCTCGTCCGTTGTTCATTAAGCCGGACCAAACCGGAGATGTGTTGTATCTGCGCGGTTGTGCCTGCAAATCTTTGAAATTCATTCTAACATCTTTGCTTCCTTCTGCAAGGTCCGATAAAACTAAACCGGTCTTGCCTTCCATGTATTTATATGCTCTCGAGGTAAGCTCACCGTTGGTTAACGAAGAAAGATGGAGAACGACATTTGCCGCACTTACATCCTCCTTTAATGAAGGGTATTTCTGCCCTTCAATCTCTTCAACCGGAAAATGATTGGATTTCAATAACTCTTCATAAAAGTCTTCACATCGATAATGATTTCCGTGAGCACCTAATCCTTTTAATTTAACATTCGGTCCCAGCGTAATAAATTTATCATACAACTTTGTATAATCTCGCTCAACAGCTACTAACTTGTGGGTAGTTTTACCTGGAATTAATTCGCATTCGCCCAAGTACCAGTCTTTTATTTCCGGTTGAGTTATTTCATCGGTGGAATCATGTGAAAGAGGAACGGCAACAATGTCAATCTGCGGTTCGGACAAATGTTTTTTTGCCAATCGAGTTGTTTCAAAAGCAATGCTTCTAAAAATTTCCCAATCGGTTTTTGATTCCCAAACGGGTGCAATTGCTGCAGAAAGCGGGTGAATAAAGGAATGCAGATCAGTGCTGTTCAAATCGTTCTTTTCGTACCAAGATGCAGCAGGAAGAACTATATCGGAGTAAAGTGCCGAAGAGTCCATTCTGAAGTTCAGGTCAACTACAAGGTCCATTTTCCCAACAGGTGCGACATCATGCCATTTTAGTTCTTCAGTTTTTTCTTCTTCATTATCCTTTGCAATTAAATTAGAGTGAGTGCCGAGATAATGTTTGATGGCGTATTCATGTCCCTTCATACTCCCTGAGATTGCATTTCCTCTCCAAATTATCCAAACTCTCGGGAAGTTTACGTCGGTATCAGGATCGCTAATTGAATATTTCAACTCATGCGATTTTAATTTTTCTATTACATAATTTTTTACTGTTTCAGATTCAGAGGAGCCGGCTTCCTTACTAAAGTTTAAAACATTCTTATCGAATTGCGGATAAAATGGCATCCATCCCATGCGTACGGATTTGAAAATAAGATCTGCCATGTGTTTTTTTGTCATTTCATTTTCAGGTGCCGCATTATACTTCGACGAAAACCCATCGTAACGGTATTGACATGTATTTATATAATGCCAAAGAGGAGTTTGCTGCAAACGCGATGCTTCAATCCAATCTTTTGCGAATGCTATTGAGCCCCATGAATCGGAGGGCGCTAATTTTTCCTGACCTACATAATGATTCAATCCTCCGCCGTTAACTCCTACACAACCGCACAGCATTAGTGCCATTATTCCGGCACGATACATAAGATTGTTATGATACCAATGATTTATTCCGGCACCGATAATTATCATGCATTTACCTTCGGTAATTTCGGCTGTGTTAGCCCATTCTCTTGAATAACTTATAACGGTTTTAAAATCAATACCTGTGAAGATTTCCTGCCATGCGGGAGTGTAAGCGGCATCTTTATCAGTATAATCAGCCGGGTAATCGCCCTCCAATCCCCGGTTGACACCGTACTGTGCCATTGTCAGATCGTAGACGGTTGTAACGGCAATTTTCTTTCCATCAATTGTTTTTATGATTTTAACAGGAACACCGCGTTGTTGTTTTTTATTCAAACCGTATTCAACAAATTCTACTTGAAGAATTTCATCTTTTGAATCGATTAAAGTTAACAGAGGATCATAAACTGCTTCGTCAGTTGAGTTTTCTAATTTAAGATTCCACTTCCCCTGCTCTTTGTCCCATCTATGTCCTATACTTCCTTTGGGAACGATGAGCTTGCCGGAGGTTGAATCGATGCATAAGAATTTCCATTCGCCGTTAGTGATATTTTTATATTCAGAAATTTTATTAGCCCGAACTAGTCTTCCCGGTTTATAGTTACCGCCGTCGTTTTCCAATTCAACAAGAAGAGTAGAATCGGTATACTTCTTTACATAATTGATGAAATAAGGAGTTTTATTTTGATGATGAAATTCTTTAAGGATAACATGAGTTACCGCCATCCAAAATGCACCATCGCTGCCGGCATGCAGCGGAATCCATTGATCGGCATATTTAGCAACCTGACTAAAATCAGGCGAAAAGACTACCGCTTTGGTACCGTTATGTCTCGCCTCGGCAAAGAAATGACAATCTGGTGTTCTCGTCATATTAAGGTTAGCACCCATAACGGCAATCATTTTGGAATTATACCAGTCAGCACTTTCGCATACATCGGTCTGTTCTCCCCAAATTTCGGGTGAGGCATTTGGCAGATCGCAGTACCAATCATAAAAGCTTAGATTTACCCCGCCGAACAATTGTAAGAACCTGCTGCCGCCTGCATAGCTTAGCATGGACATAGCTGGAATAGGAGAAAATCCTACAACACGGTCGGGTCCATATTTTTTTGCCGTATAAATATTTGCAGCGGCTATTATTTCGAGCACTTCATCCCACGATGCTCTTCTAAATCCTCCCTTTCCGCGTGCTTTTTGATAATCCGTTCTTTTTTTAGAATTTGATTGTAGATTCTCCCACGCCAAAACGGCATCGCCTGTTTTTTGTTTTTCTTCCCGGTAAGCATCAATCAAAGCGCCGCGAACCAAAGGATATTTTATTCTTAACGGACTGTAAAGATACCATGAAAAGGAAATCCCGCGCTGACAGCCCCTTGGCTCATAAGGAGGTAAAGAGTCTTCCAGCAAAGGGTAATCAAGCTGCTGAGTTTCCCAGACGACTATACCGTCTTTAACATGAATTTGCCATGAACATCCGCCGGTACAATTTACACCATGAGTACTTCTTACTACCCTATCATGTTGAAATCTATTACGATAGAATTCTTCCCACTTGCGGGTATCGGGAGAGATTATGTCTTTTATCCAGCTCATATATTTTACTTAATAATTTTTATGAAAAAGTTTTATTTATTAAAGCTGCTCTTTTTTACTCTGCTCCAGAAAATTACCAGCACACCTATGGTAAGATTAATCATCAGTAATAAACCGATTAACAAATAAGATGCGGGAATCAGTCCAGAAATTTGAACAGCACCTTTACTATCTGCATAATAAAGAAATGCGAGAAGGTCTTTAATTTCCTGGTCGGTTAATTGCTGCAATCCGTAAGCGCTGTTCATAGCAGGGAACGGAGGGTTTCTCAAGATGCCGTCTATTCCGGCAGCAGTTAATGTTGTAAATGAATTAGTTAAATCTTTAGCCAATAATCCTCCTGTAAATACAGACGGATTACTAATGCTATGACATGAGATGCATGCAGCACCTCCGTTAGCAAATTTTGTAGTTCCTTCGAATAACGCCTTTCCGCGTTCTATATCTATCTGCGTTATCGAAGATGCGCTAAAGATTTGAGAAGGCGTACGTTGACCTGGCTTTGAAGCGTCCGGACTATTTGCTGTAATAAAGTCTAAGATGCTTTTTATTTCAGCGGCGGTTACAGGTTGGTCGGGCATGATAATTTTATTGTACTCATTAAAAATTGAAACTGCATCAGGATCACCTGCATTTACTAAACTTTGCGAAGATTGAATAAATTTTATTAGCCAGTCTTCCCTTCTTCTTTGATGTACATTGGCTAAATCGGGACCAACTAATCTTCCCTCGCCGACGGTATGACACGCTCTGCATTTTTCTGCAAATAGCTTTTCACCTTGCGGTTGAGCAATCAAGCTGCCCAAGG
>CAZTDB010000285.1:0-4338 GCA_964612385.1 uncultured Ignavibacteriaceae bacterium | reverse complement strand
AAAATTAATTAGTTCTCTTTAATTATATTTTTTTTGAAATATTTGCGCCGATTCGTCCAAAAGATAAGCAGGATTAACTACAAACAACTCATAACTTAATGCTACCGGCAGTATAATTTATCGATCGAATATACATTTTATTAAGAAATTAATCCGAAACACCGGTATATTTCCGCTCAACGATGAGAACACTCTGCCGTTTGTTTCTTAAGAAGAAAAAGTTTTGTAATAAAACTGAGTTATTAGATTTGGAAAAAGTATAAATACAAAATTATGTAATACAAAATTTTTCAAGGATGCGAAGAATCGAACATGCTGCCATACTATTTAATGATTGAGTTTTCCATTTTACTATAGAAAACTTTATAAATTTGAGTGCTTTAAATCGAAAGACTTCGTAGTGTCAAAATTTCAATCGTTCAAAAAAGTATATGACTTTTATACAAGCGATCTAAGTTATAAGGACGTGGAGCGCTTGATAAAAAGAGAGGTTCCGGAGGTATATGATTTCTATGTAAACCGGATGAAAAAGCCTGATAGTACAAAAAATCCGTTGATGAGAGGTTTTTTATTTCTCCGGAATTTATTTGTTGAATTCCTGCTGCAGCTTTCGCCGGTTCGCAGACTCCTTTACACTGCCGCAATATTTATGTTCATAATCGGATACTTCGAAAATGATTGGCAAGGCGCAATAATTGGATTTATACTTCTCAATTTATTACTTGCTTTTGAGCTTGCTGATAAGCTTACAGCTAAAGATGAACTGGCAATCGCACGCGAAATTCAAACTGCTTTAATGCCTAAATCACCACCCGATAATCCACACTTTCAAATAAGCTGCTGTGCCGAGCCTGCACTTGAAGTCGGTGGTGATTATTTTAATTTTATAAACAATCCCGGAGATGATATTCACACAATGCTCGTGATTGGAGATATTTCCGGTAAGGGTATGGCGGCAGCTATTTACATGATTCAAGTTCATACGATAATAAAAAACTTTTCGAACGGTTACAATTCCCCAAAATCTCTCTTGCTTTCTTTGAATAAAAACTTAAACAAGATATTTAATCCCGGAACTTTTTTTACACTCTGTGCGGCTTCTTTGAATTCAGATGAAAGTATAAAGCTTTCCAGAGCAGGACATATGCCTGTAATTCATTACCGAAAAAGTGAAAAAAAATGTGAGGAGCTGAGACCATCCGGAATCGGTTTAGGATTGATTAATTCAGATGTGTTCGATCAATCCCTTGAAGAAATTGATGTGAAAACTGAACAAGGAGACATATTGGTATTCTTTACCGACGGAGTTGTTGAAGCGATGAATAGATTTAATGAAGAATTTGGAGAAGAAAGATTGAAGAGCATCATTTCAGCTAACTACTCTAAATCTGCCAAAGAGATTCAGGAGCTGATCATTCAAAGTATAACTCACTTTACGGATTATGCACCCCGCACCGACGATATTACCTTAATTGTTCTAAAATCTAATGAGAATTAGTTTCATTTCTTTTTATATTTCGATAAAACAAGCTGAAATTTCTTCTCATTTGCTGTAATCAGAGCATTAAGTTTTTAATTTTAGATGAATGACTTCAAGTTAAAAAGGAACGCCGCACTTTTATCACTCGTCGTTGGAATAGCAATGTTCATCGCAAAGATGAGCGCTTATTTAATCACGGGTTCTGCTGCAATATTTTCGGATGCCGCTGAATCTATCGTGCACGTTTTAGCAACAATGATGGCTCTCTATAGCATTATACTCAGCTCTAAGCCAGCGGATGATTCTCACTTATACGGGCATGGCAACGTCGAATTTTTTTCGGCGGGAATCGAAGGGCTATTGATTTTAGCTGCCGCCGTTTATATCATTTATAAAGCTGCGATAGATATAATTGAAGGACCTGAACTTCAAAAATTGGATGTTGGTATAATTATAATTAGCGCCGCTGGAGTAATTAATCTTTTATTAGGTGTTTTTCTTATCAAGCGGGGAAGAAAAACCAATTCTATTACTCTGATAGCCGACGGAAAGCATGTACTCACCGATTCATACACAAGTATCGGCGTACTAATAGGAATTATTTTAGTTATGATGACAGACTTTAAAATACTTGATCCTCTTTTTGCTATAGCTGTTGCATTAAATATTCTTTTTACAGGTTATAAGCTTGTTCGTCAATCCATAGGCGGCTTAATGAATGAAACTGACAAAGCAACGCTTAGCTCAATCGTAGCAACACTTGCTAAGCACAAGAGAGAATACTGGATTGATATTCACGAGTTAAGATTTTGGACTTCGGGAGACAGAATATTTTTAGATTTTCATCTAATCATCCCTTATTATTTCACAATTCAGCAAAGCCATGCAGAAGAAAAGGATATTGAAGAGAGATTGAAAAGCATAATTCCAAACTTGCAATTGAAGATTCATTTTGACTACTGTATTCCGGATTTATGTAAATATTGTAATTATGAAGTTTGCAATGTAAGAAAGGAAGCTAAGCACAACCACTTTGATTGGGATGTTTCAAAGATGACCGGAAGACCGGTGTATATACTGGAATGAAATAGTTTTGAATTGCAGATAATTTTTGCATTTAGTACTTCGTGCCGCAAGTTAAGAATTATAAATCGAGGTGAAAGACGGCAGTTGCAAAGATAAAAAAGACAGCCGAAGTAAAAACAAGAGTTGATCCAAAGCTAAAAAGAGATGTTAACAAAGTCTTCAAAAAATTAGGCTTGAGCAAAAGCGAAGGTGTGCGGCTGCTATGGAGGGGGTAGTTATTCATCAAGCAATTCCTTTTGATTACAACATACCCAATAAAGAGACTATCAAAGCAATTGAAGACGCACGCATGCATAGGAATCTTTCCAAAGCTTACACTAATGTTGATGAGTTGATCGAGGATTTGAATAAGTGAAATATTTTGTAAGGCATACAAAGAAATTCAAGATAGGCTTTGAGAAGCTTAAATCTTAAGGCAGAGAAATGCAAAAAGTACATAGTACTGAAACCACGCTGTGGGGTTCGTGGTTAAATAAAACTTTTCATAACCATCCGTTAAAGGAAAGATACGAGGACTGTATGGAATGCCACATTTCTGCAGATTGGCTTCTAATAAATCGTATTGAAGGTGATGAATTAATCTTGGTTTGAACCGGATCTTATTCGGGATTGTTTAAATAAGGCTTTAATAAACTTTTTCCAGTAAAAATGTTTAATTAACCGTTGAGTCAAACATTGAGAGTTTTTCATGTTTGCGAGAAAATCTGCGTGACGTTAGTTATTAAAAGACTAAAAAAGAAAGGATAGGTAGATGCACATTCAAACTATAGAAAAAGCCGGAGAAAAAATATTTTCCATCGTAAAGAAGTTAGTATTTATAGAGCTAAAGAGTCTTGAAAACTATGCTGAGTTTTTATCTCAAAATGCTGAAGATTCAAAATTTCTTAATACTTTAAAAAATGCGAAATTGAAGGATGAAGTTTTAAATGAAAGTGAACTTGAGGGAATAAAAATTTCTGATAGAGATATTAAGAAAGAAAAGATTAGACATTTAAAAAACTATATCAAGGAACGTGGTCTTTCAGCTTGACCGGAAGTTAAGTTAAGAAATTAGTTTCAACACCTCATTTTTAAAAACAGCTCGATAAACTACCCGAAGTTACTTTAATTTGATTGGATTTTATAATTCTCTGCAGACTGGAATTGCTTGTTGAATTTATTTCTTAAAGCAGTTTATTAATTTTCTGCCAATTACCAGGGATGTTTTTATTTTTAAGGGTTAACTATTTACAAAACCCCAGAGGTATTACTCTCGTTTGTGCAAAGTGAGTAAATAATTTTTTGGTTAATCGGTCTCTTCAGTTTTGATGAAATTATCTGCGTATGCTATACTTCAACTGTTTTCGATTTAATTTTTGTGTTTATGAATTCCCTATTCATTCGTGCAATATTTTTTACTGAAATACCTTTTGGACACTCAGCTTCGCAAACGTATGTATTCGTGCATGCACCAAAGCCCAACTCATCCATAACCTTAACCATTGCTTCAACCCGTTTAAAGCGTTCAGGATAGCCTTGAGGCAGTAAAGCAAGATGCGAAACCTTAGCCGCAACAAAAAGCATTGCCGAACCGTTTTTACAAGCAGCTACGCACGCGCCGCATCCAATACAGGCTGCCGCATCGCGCCGGTCAAGCAGCTGGGCCAGGCCAGCCGCACCGGGACCAAGGTGGCCTTCAAGCCCGACGCCGAGATCTTCGAGGTGACCGAGTTCAAGTACGCGGTGCTGGCCACCCGGCTGCGCGAGCTGGCCTTCCTCAACCGCGGCCTGGC
>CAZTDB010000284.1:0-4350 GCA_964612385.1 uncultured Ignavibacteriaceae bacterium | reverse complement strand
TGAAAGCTCTTTTTTTTTCAATCGAAGGATTAAGCTTGATTGGAGAAAACACCCCGATTCTAATGTGTCCGAACGCAGCTTAGATATTGCAAGACCATTCGGAATTAAGACGAACGATTATAGAGTTGAAATCAATTTTACTGAAGAAGATACTCAAGCTGCGGATGTCTTTAAGCAGAAAATCGGGTTAAGCCAAAATGAATACCTGATAGGATTTCATGTCGGTGCCGGAAAACCTCCCAATAGATGGTCGTTGGATAAGTACTTATTATTGATGCGAAGATTGAAAGAGATTTATTCAGTTCAATTTTATTTAACAGGAAGTAATTCGGACCGTGAAGAGATTCAATATTTAAAAAGCCGTGCTGAGTTCAATTTGCATGAGTTCCTAAATAAACCGATTCCTGAAGTAGCGGCTCTTATCTCTTCTTCGAATTTATTTATTTCAAACGATACGGGAATTATGCATGTAGCCGGTTCGACAGCCACTCCGCAAATTTCAATTTTTGGTCCAACAAATCCTTTTAACTGGGCACCAATTGGAAATAACAAATATTTTATTCGAAAATCAGAATTGATTGATGATGTTACAGTGCAGGATGTTTTTGATTTGTGCAAAGTGATTTTACTCTCTAATAGATAGGAAAAGCATGCTCGATAATAAATGTTTGGCTGCAGTTGATATGGGAACAAATTCCTTTCACCTTATTATTGTTAAGGTTAAAGAGAAAAATTCAATTCATATAATTGATAGAAAAAGAGAAGTGATAAGACTTGGTTCGGAAGAAAATAGCGGCTTCAGTTTTATTTCCGCTTCCGAATCTGAAAAGGCAATTAAAACATTAAAAGAATTTAAAAAGCTTTCGGATAAATATCATGCCGAAATAAAAGCAGTTGCAACTAGTGCCGTGCGCGAAGCCGGCAACCAAAAACAATTTTTGGATAAAGTATTTGAAGAAACCGGAATCAACGTTGAAGTAATTGACGGCAGAAGAGAGGCAGAATTAATTTATTTGGGCGTTTCTAAAGCAGAGCATTTGTCTGATAAAAAAGCACTTTGTATCGACATTGGCGGAGGCAGCACTGAAATTATTTTGGGAAATAATGGAATGTTACTTTTTTCTGACAGCATCAAAGTTGGAACTGTTCGGCTGACACGCAAATTTTTTCCGGACTATACTTTAACTGAAAATAGAATTGAAATCTGTTCGAAATATGCTAAAGAACAAATTTTAGCAAGTGAATTAATAAACTTCGACGAATCATTTGAGATTGCTGTTGGTGCATCAGGTACAATCCAATCGATAGCCGCATTGATTTCGTTCTACCGGAAAAAGGACAATGATCTTGATGTACAAAAGAATTTATTTACATATAGCGAATTAAAAAACATATTGGAATTAATCTTAGAGAAAAAAACAATGGAAGAACGACTTGCCATTCCAGGCATCGAAACAAAAAGAGCCGATATCTTGCCGGCAGGTGTCATTATTTTGAATACGATTTTTGAACTTTTTAATATTAATCAGATGTCTCTTTCCAACTATGCTCTTAGGGAAGGAATTATATTTGACATGCTTGAAAAAATAAGAGATCACAAACAATAATTATTCGACGCAGAGCGGCAGTTTCTATGAAATGTTAGTACATTTCAAAAACTCTCTCATTTAATTGAAAGTCTAAATACTCTCACAAAATCCCTCAATTAAGAAGAAAACAACAATCAGTATTCAACAGTGCTAATTTTTTCAACACTACTTCTTGATCGTGATCTTATTATTATTTAGATTTAATCTTAATAATAATAAGATTATTATACTCAATCTCATTATTATTAAAATTCTCCAACAAACGCATTTTAGGAATATGTTAGGTGATAAATGAAATTTTCTATCGCACTTTCAGTATTGACATTAATATTAGTCAGCTTATCAACAAACAGTTATTCTCAAGAATTCGATTTCTTTGAACCCAAAACTACGGTAATCGGTTATGGCGAATTGCATTATAACAATGAAAAAGTCGAAGGGAAAAAACGGACACAATTGTTAGACTTTCACCGTTTCGTAATTTTTTTCGGACATGCATGGTCTGAAAAATGGTCTTTGAAATCCGAAGTGGAATTAGAGCACAACTTTGTCAAGAATGGGCAGGGCGAACTTGAATTAGAGCAGGCATACATAAATTATCATCACGCCGATTGGTTTGGGTTTCAGGCAGGTGTAATTCTTCCTTCGGCAGGACTAATAAATGAATATCACGAGCCTCCGCTGTTCTTGGGCGTCGAACGACCCGATTATCATAACAAAATAATTCCAACTACATGGTTCGGTAACGGTATTGCAGTCTATGGTAATTTTAACAGCTTCGACTACAAATTTGTTCTCATGGAAGGATTAAATTCCGATAAATTTTCTGCCAGCTCCGGAATTCGCGGAGGCAGGCAAAAAGGATATTTGGCAAATGTCGAAAATCCTCTGTACAATTTTAGATTCGATTATTTAGGCTTTCCAGGATTGAAGGTCGGAGCTTCTTATACTTATAACAAAGCGAGCGGTGATAGTTCAACTAATAAAATCGGGCTTGCAGAATTTCATCTTAAGTATGAGGCAAACAATTTTTATGGAGTATTTGAAATAGGAAACATCACTTATCAAACAGGTGAAATCAAATCTTCACGAGGATATTACTTTGATCTGGGATATAATATAGGCAGCTTACTGAGTTGTGAAACGCGCATAATTCCGTTTTTTAGATATAGCGATATCAATACCGCGGCAGTTGCACGCAGCGGAGGAGATTCTGAAAAAGCTAACCACTTGCAACAATGGATGGTGGGATTATCAATTAAACCATTGCCGTCAGTAGTATTTAAAGTTGACTACGGAGAAATTAAGAGAGAATTAGGTAATGTTAAAACCACGCTTTTCAACCTTGGCGCTGGCTATATGTTTTAAGGCATTCTTACTGTAAACATTATACTCAAGTACATAAAAGCAAGGCAAAATTAGGTTGGATGATTGATGAAATATAGCTCCCTTATTTTTTTAGTGTTCTTATTGATTTCTCCAATGTTAAATGCTCAAGAAATTCGGAATAAAACGGAGGAGCTAATTTATTCTGTATTCGGAGAAAATGTTGAATTCACTTTAACCAAATACATCATTCCCGTGAACATAAAAAGTCAAATTGAGAAAAAAGCAGGACAGGCTTTTTATCAGAGTATCGTTTATCTATACAAGGTTACAGAAAATGACAAATTTGTAGGATTTGCCGTACTCGATAACGTAATAGGAAAATCAATGCCCATTACTTTTTTAGTTATGTTTGATCCAAATGGTATAATTATATCAACAAGTATTGTTAAATATCGAGAACCATACGGCGGAGGTGTCAGTTCAAATAGATGGAATGAGCAATTTAAGGGATTAAATTCGACCTCAAATTTTGATGTCGGCAAAGATATAAATTCTATAAGCGGGGCAACCATTTCGGTTTATTCGGTTAGCAAAGGGATTCAAAAGCTTGCTCTATTAATTGAACACATCAGGAACTCACAATGAAAAAATCTCTTTTTCAGCTTGATAAAAATTTAAAAAACTTTCTTGCTGTATATATTTTTGTCCTTACATGCGGAGTAATGACCGGATTAGCGTTTCTGCACTACACAACAGACTTAGCCCCGGAAGGTGCAATCAAAAGATTCAATGGAAACATGTTGAATAATTCGAATGAAGACTTTGATATTCCGGAAAATTATCCCAAACCGATTTCAGAAATGCTAACTACAACGCATAATCATATTATAGGTTTTTCTTTGATATTCGTTTCGCTTGGTTTAATTTTTTACTTCAATTCGATAATAACCGGATCCTGGAAAATGTTTCTTATGATTGAACCGCTTATATCGGCGGTAGTTTCATTTGCATCTATCTGGGGAATGAGATATGTAGATACAAATTTCGTTTATCTTACAATCATATCCGCTTCGTTGATTTATTTATCGTATTTCCTTATGGCAGGCATCTCGTTTTATGAATTGATATTTAAGAAGAGGGCTCTTCAAGTCAAATAAATTCAAATTATTTCCTGCTCTTTCAATCTTAAGAACATTCTTTATTGAAAATTTTTTCAATTTCATCAACCATTTATTTAGAAATAACCGGGAAATTCATGTAAATTTTAGTATATGAAAAAATTTGCTGCATACTCGGCGCTTATGCTGCTACTCTTTTTTGTCGGTTATTGGATTTCAACTTTAACTACAAAAAATGATTCGATCGTAAAGCGTACTCAAATCATAATGGGTACAGTGGTAGAAATTCAAATTCGTGGCGAAGAAGAAAGCAA
>CAZTDB010000283.1:0-4365 GCA_964612385.1 uncultured Ignavibacteriaceae bacterium | reverse complement strand
GTAATCCGGACCTGGATAATTCGGTGAATCAGGACCGATACCATCTATTCCAATGTCGTCTCTTGCGGGATTCCAATCGCCGTCTTCATCGCCTTCAAATCGGGGCTTTGGTTCGCCATAAACAGCAGTATATTTAATTACATCTGATATACCATAAGTTAAAGGTATATTTATTCCATCAATAAAATTGCCCGCACTATTGAATGGAGATTCATCAGTTATTCCGTCGTCATCATTATCTTTACCATCTGTATGCTGGCTTGGAGATTCAAGGAATTTCCATCCAAAGTAACCACAGGGTCTTCCACCGTCTCCAACCCCATCTTCATCGAATGCATAAACCATGCTTCTTGCTCTTTGCGGATAAGGATCGGCAAGCGGACCTAACGGTGGAATGAAGTAAGCTCTATCATCCGAGTAATTGGCAGGACCTCCTACGTGCGGATCGCCATGCATGCCAAAATACAATCGCGGTAAATTCTTTTCACTTACGTTGGTAATTCTATAAACAAGGAACATGATATCTTGAGCCAAAGGATTATTAAACTGAATAATTCTAACTTCAGCATCTAATCCTAATCCTCTTTTCGTAGTATCGGAAGGGAAAGGATAATAAGGACGCGGACCTACGTAATCCTTGTTAGTAAAATCATCCATTACAAAATATACTTCTTCGTCGGGTGCTGTAGCTTGATCACCAAGGAATGCGGGCCAAAGGTACCTGCCAACTTCCGGATTGTACCATCTATCAGGCCAGGAATCGGGTTTTCCGTCACCCGTTCTATCCGGTGAATTTAATGTTGCAATGTCATTTTGCGAAGGATCTAGATATCCGGCTTTTGGCAGCCATCCCCATTTTTCAGTCCCGTCCGGCGAATACGAACCCTGAGTAGTTAGAACGAATGAATCGTCAACAATAATTACTGAATCAACTCCACCGCCAGGATTAGGCACGGCAACTTGACCTGCTGCAAGCGGACCGAATTCGAAGCCATATCCTAAACCCTCCCACACAAGATCAGCTATATTCCCTAACGTATTTGGTTTGCAAATTGAGCCGTAATTATATAGAATCGTCGTAATTTTATTTCCGCTGATTATTACTTCTCGAATCCAGGTTTTATCCCCTAATGCTTTACCTAATCTGCCGGGTCTGAATATATCGCCGAATATTCGTTCCATATCAGCTTCGGAAAGACCTTTTATATTGATGTTGCCGTATTTGTCCTTTGTCTGGCTGTAGGTAAAATTAAAAGCCAACAAAAGGAGCGCAATTATGAATAAGATTTTTTTAATCATCTTTAAATTTCCTCAACTCGTTTCGTTAATTGAATAAGATAGAAAAGCCCAGCCGAACTTCGCGTGGGCGGTTAACTCTTTCGGGTCTCTGCGAGTAATAATTATTAATTCGGTCAATTCCAAACAATCCGGCGTCTCCGCGATCTATCCTGCGTCTGATGTCGTTAAACTCGTACGCTGTTTGAATTTGTTCAACATTAGACAATGATCTGCCTGAACTTGCATAGACTGCTAATTCATTCTCCGTATCGAATAAGTTTTCAACCTGCAGGAATACAGAATAACTTAGTGCACCAATCTTAAAGAATTTTTCCATTTTAAGATCAACACGCCATTGTATTGGTTGATTAGCCGATCTCTGCTCATAACGAATATCCACAAGATTCGAAGGGAGGCTGGGAGAATACGGCGTGCCGGTTTGAAAATTGAAAATTGCACCTATTGTCCAATCATCCGGTTCCGAGAACGCAATGGTTGCATTAATTACATGTGAACGATCAAAGCTTAACGGAACTAAATATGTTTCAGCCGCCTTCCCGGATTGTTCGCTGAAAAAGAGTTCATCGCTTGGTTCGGTTCTGTTACCTTCCGCAATAGAAAAAGTGTAATCCAGTGTTGCAGAAAATAAATCGGTCGGCGATTTTCTTTTAAAGAAAGAGAGTGTTATTCCGCGAACATTAGCATAAGATAAATTTGTTAAAACAGTGAACTCTCTTCCCCGTGAAGTTATAATTCGTTGATTATAGATATAGTTGCTCACATCTTTGTAAAATCCTGTTAAGTCGAATTTGAAATCATCCGTTAGCTGCTGCTGTAATCCAATTTCGTACTGAATCGATTTTTGAGGTTTAACGTTTGGATTACCGAATACAGGCGACTCACCCACATTGGCAACATAAAAATTAGGATTAACATATAAGCTTGCAAGCGAGCCTATTTGATAAAAATGTCCGTACGATAGTCTAATGATTCCTCTGTCAGTAATTGGATAAGAGAGGCTGATCCTTGGAGAAAGTGTATGCTGCACATCGGCATTTTGATTGTACTTATCGATATTGCCCGCAAGATCTTCGGTAAGATTTTGCGATAACTGTGGATTGAAAGGTGCTTGCGGGTCAAAAAGCTCGTACCTTAAGCCGGCATTAAAAATAAAAGTCTGAGCAAGCTCCATTTTATCCTGTATGTATGCCGATAATTGAAATGGCTTCTTATTATAAGTTGTATAACGTGAAGGCTCGGCAGGTATGAACGGAACCAAAACGAGGCTGCTGTCATAAAGTAAATCGTCGTTGAAAAATGTTTCTTCAAGAGTCCCGTCAGCATTCAACCTTGCTAATTCAACCGAATAACTTTCGAGAAATAAATCATGCGATCTGAATTCAAATCCGGCTTTGATTTCATGCACTTTAAATAATTGAGCAACAATGTCGCCTTTCACGCCGAAAGTTTTTGTTTTTCTGTATTCACGATAATTATCGGTACCGCCTGAATAAAAGCCGGTAGTTCCGATTGAACGCCTGTACAGACTCGGCAGGTACCGGCTGTCTAAAGGATTTTCATAAAGGTAATACTCTCTCTTATTCTCTCCGTAAGAAGCTTTAAGGGTGTAAAATGCATTATCGCTTATTGTGTGTGTTATGTCTATAGTCTGAATTAATCCTTCGTCATAAGTTTTGCCTCTTCCATCGGGGTTATATAAATAGCTGAATCTATTGTCACTAAAAATCAATCCGCTTCTTCCGTCAACTCTTCCCTTATCATATACAAGTTCGTACTTCGCTTTTAATAATGAGCTAAATCTATAACTTATGTTGCCTTGAAAATTGATGCTGCGGCTTCCATTCATAGGCACAACCGAACCATCACCGGTTGGTAAACCGGTACCGTCGGTATTATATGGATTGAAAAAGTAAGGATCTGTTGATCGGGTTTTATTTCCATCGAATGTTCTAACGCTGTCGGTAGATTTAAAATTATCTGGTGAGAGGTGAGAGTCTGTCGGATTATATAAGCGCATTCCGTAAAGATGCCCTTTGAAATTTTCATAAATACCGGAAACATAAAATCGTGCATCCTTCAAGAATGGAAAGGGACCGCCAAGAGTGCCTTCAATCCTGCTTCTATTAAGAACGTCTATGTCGTTTATGTGATCGAATAATCCGGTTCTATTAGAGGCATAATCTCCGGCGTAGCTTCGAATACTGAAATTATATTTATCACCGCCTTCTTTGGTTACATAATTTACAACACCGCTGAGTGCATTGCCGTACTGTGCACTAAAAGTTCCGGTTGAAACTGAAACTTCTTTTACGGCATTCGTTGCTAATCCGATGGAGCTTGTATTCCGGTAAGGGTCGTTCAGCGCTACACCATTAAGTGTAAAGGCAATTTCGTTACCTTCCCCTCCTCTTATGTGAAGCCTTCCATCGTCGCCCTGGATTACACCTGCTTGAAGACGAATGACATCAGAAATTTGATTAACCGGAAGCTCTTGAATATTTTCATCGGTGATTGCAATGGTCGGATTGGTTAAATCCTGTCTGATTAATGGATTTCTTTCACCCTGAACTACAACTGCAGGTAGATCTACTGCCCCGATTGATATTTCAAAATTTAGCATTGTGGTAAAATCAACATTTACTCTAACATTCTCGACGGTCATCTTTTGATAACCAACCACAGAAGCGGTTATAGTATAGAGTCCGGGTTTTAGATTTAAAATTATGTAGTTTCCGTCCAAATCGGAAGCAGTTCCGATTGTAGTGCCTTCAACAAAAACATTCGCAAACGGCACAGGCTCACCTGTAGCTTTATCAACAATTTTCCCTGAGATTTTACCGCTTGTTTGTGAATGAAGAATTGTAAAAGGCAGGATAACACTGAGAACTGTAATAAATAGTAAGCTAAACTTACTCATCAACAACCTCATTTTTTGTAGTGAAAAAAGAGACGCTTATCTTCTTTAGCGAATTTACTTAAGAAATTTGATGCCGAATATAATACTCCCCTAAATCTATGTCAACCAAATTAGCCGTACATTCTTAATTTCATAGGCACAATTATTTT
>CAZTDB010000282.1:0-4372 GCA_964612385.1 uncultured Ignavibacteriaceae bacterium | reverse complement strand
ATTAATTGTTTGAGTTCAATCCGCGAGCTTCTTCAGAAAGATGAATTAAAAGGAATAGAAGAAGATTTTGACAAAGCAAGAATTCGCCGCGATGAAATTCCAAAAAATACTAAGGGGTTTCTGAATCCGTTGTTTGATATTTTCGTCTATGTTAAAGATGAACCGGGGGTTCTTAGCAAACTAACTACCGTCTTGTTCAATAACTCTATTAATATTAAGGATATAGAATTGCTCAAGATTAGAGAAGGAGAGGGAGGAACTTTTCGGCTTTCATTTGAGAGCGAAGCCGATGCTTTTAAAGCAAAATCGCTAATCGAAATTTCCGGTTTTGCAACTAAATGAATTGTGAAAGCTGCTCGCTTCAAAGAAAAAGAATTAAACTCAATGATTTATATGATTATACTGCGTTAAAGGTGCATCTAACTACATTTCCTGCCTGCCGAAATAATTTTATCTTTGCAGCGTTAATTTTTATTTATTGATTGGTCATCCTATTCAGAAAAACTCAATGCATAATCTTTCACGCAGCTTCATATCAGTAATCATCACGTTAATTTTAATTCCGGTTTTTATTTCAGCACAAGAAACCGGTATCGAATTAAAGAAGACATATTATCCGGGCGGTCGAATTAAAACCGAAGGACAATATGTCAACGGTAAGCTGCACGGCATTTATAAGGAGTTCTATCCTAACGGAAGATTATGGAAGGAATGGAACTTTGAAAACGGGAAAGAGGAGGGCGCTTCCAAGTGGTATTTCCCCGACGGACTACTAAGCATTGAGTGGAACTATCGCAATGGTTTGAGAGAAGGATTGGCAAGATGGTATTACGAAACAGGCGAGCTGTGGGCTGAGCAAAATTATTATAACAATAAGCTTGACGGAATTATTTATACCTACTATAAAACCGGCGAGCTTCAAGGTGAATGGAATTATATCGATGGTTTGCTGCAGGATATTTCGCGTACTTATTATCAAACCGGCGAGCTTGAGGTGGAAAGAAGATTCGTCGATGGTCGCTTGCACGGTAAAACGCGTGTATATCACAAAAATAAAATTGCAGCGTTAGAGGTTCTATATATAAACGATAGAATCGAAGGTGAAGTAAGAATATACGATGAAGCCGGTGGTCTTCGTGTAATTGACAAATATGAAAACGGTGAACTGCAAAACAGAATAAGATATGATTACCAGGGCAAGCTCGAGTCTGAAGAAAGAACAGAAAGAAACTACTACGATAACGGCAGCATGAAAGAAGAAATATTTTTAGTTAATGGTAAACGCGAGTATTTTACCCGGACTTATTACGAAAGCGGATATCTGAAATCGGAACTGCTGTATAAGAATGATATGTTAAATGGACGCTCTTACTTTTATTATGAAAACGGTGCTCTGCAATCTGAAAGCGAGTATGTGAATGGCGTAAGGAAAGGCATAACAAAAGAATACTTTGAAACGGGTGAATTAAAATCGGAATCAATTTATGATAACGATATGAAAAACGGACGCTCGCTAACTTATTATCAAACAGGCATTCTTGCTGTATCAGCTAATTATCAAGACAACATCATTCATGGCGAGTATAAAGCATATCATGAAAACGGCGTAATGAAGTTTATTGAAATGTATGATAGGGGCAGGCGGAACGGTAAGCGTATAGCTTATTATAAGAACGGTGCCGTATTTGAAGAGGCAAATTATGTCAACGGTGAACTTGACGGCTGGCTTAAATCTTATTACGATAACAAACAGCTTCGTAAAGAAGAATTTTTTAATAAAGGAAAAGTTGAAAGAAGCAAGGAATACGACTATAACGGCAATCTCGTTTCTACGGTTGGTTATTAATGTCAGAAAATGGATTTCTCAAAAAGTGTAAATTTCATTATTCAGTTTATTCATCTTGACATACTTAAGAGGACTGCATAGATTTCAATAAACTTTATCTAATAAAATCGATAACGGTATGAAAAAAAATCATTCTGCAAAAAAATTTACAATCGCTTTGCTGCAAATGTCATTAACAAAAAATCCAGATGACAATTTGAAAAAGGCAATCGATTGGATTAACAAAGCTGCTAAAGCGGGAGCGCAGGTAATTTGTCTGCCTGAGCTTTTTCGCTCACAATACTTTTGTCAAAGTGAAGATATAAAATATTTTGATCTTGCCGAGACTATTCCCGGTCCCTCCACTGAATCAATTTCTAAAATCGCCAAAAAGAAAAAAGTAATTGTGATCACTCCAATCTTCGAAAAAAGAAGCAAGGGTTTGTATCATAACAGCCTTGCTTTAATAAATGAAAACGGTGAAATAGCCGGCATTTATAGAAAGATGCACATACCGGATGATCCTGCATATTACGAGAAGTTTTATTTTACACCGGGGGATTTAGGTTACAAAACTTTTAAGACAGTTTATGGAAATATCGGTACACTTATTTGCTGGGATCAATGGTATCCCGAAGGTGCAAGAATAACCGCACTGCAAGGTGCCGATATAATTTTTTATCCCACAGCAATCGGCTGGCATCCTCATGAAAAAAATAAGCACGGAAAACAACAATTCGATTCGTGGAGAACCGTGCAGCGAGGACACGCGATTGCAAACGGTGTTTATGTTGCAGCAGTGAACAGGGTAGGACTCGAAAAGCAAACCAGCGATTCTGCCGGAATTGAATTTTGGGGCGCTTCTTTTGTCGCGGATCCGCAGGGTGTTGTAATTGCCGAAGCTTCAACCGATAAAGAAGAAATTCTGTATGCCGAAATCAATTTGGAAAGAATTGAATATATCCGAAGAAACTGGCCCTTCTTAAGAGACCGTAGAATCGATTCTTATTCAGCAATTGAAAAGCAGTTTATTGATGAGTAGATGTAAATCATCAAGTTGTCAGATTCAAATGAGGTGTTTTATGATTTAATGATTCTTTTCAACCAATAAAAGAATTTAAAAAGATTATAGCCTGTTAATAGAGAGAACTTCAACCAATATATGAACGAAAAAAATAAATCACCCATCGAACAAAATTTTTATCTACCTGCTGAATGGGAAAAGCATGAAGCTACCTGGATTGGCTGGCCCCATAACAAAAACGATTGGCCAGGAAAGTTTGAACCTATTCCCTGGGTTTATGCGGAAATAGTAAAGAAAATATCGCATGGAGAAAAAGTAAGAATATTAGTGCAGGACAAAACTCACCTCATTTCAGCAAAAAGAATTCTTAAAGCTTCACACGTTGATTTGTCAAGGATAGAGTTTCATTTTCTAAAAACAAATCGGGGTTGGACAAGAGATTCGAGTCCTGCTTTCATTAAATCTAATAACGAAATTGCGATTGTTCATTTCAAGTTTAACGCTTGGGCTAAATATTCTAATTTCAAATTTGATGAAAAATTGCCCGATTATATTTCGGCACAAATTGGATTAAAGAAATTTCTTCCGATCCACAAAAACAAGCACGTAGTATTAGAAGGCGGAAGCATCGACACTAACGGAAGAGGAACTCTGATAACAACCGAAGAATGTTTGTTGGATAAGCATGTTCAAGTGCGTAATGATGGATTTACGAAAAAAGATTATGAGCACATCTTTAACAAATATTTAGGAATAAAAAATACTCTTTGGTTAAGAAAGGGAATAACTGGAGATGACACCCACGGTCATGTCGACGATTTGTGCAGGTTTGTAAATCTTAATACGGTTGTAATTGTAAGCGAAAAAAATAAGCACGATGAAAATTATAAACCGCTAAAAGAAAACAGCGAGCTTCTTAACGGTATGCGTTTGGAGGATGGCAGCAAGTTAAATGTAATTGAACTCCCGATGCCCTCTCCGCTTAAATTTAGAGGAATGCGGCTGCCCGCAAGCTACGCTAACTTTTACATTGCTAACGCTGCGGTGCTTGTTCCAACGTTTAATGATGAATATGACAGAACGGCGCTTGGCATTATATCTGAATTAATCAGCGATCGACCGGTGATAGGAATTCACGCTGTTGATTTAGTCTGGGGTTTAGGCACTCTGCACTGCTTAACGCATGAGCAGCCGGTGCTGTAGCTGCTATAATGATTATTTACGAGAGATGATTTATTATTTTGATGAACTAGTAGAATGACAAAAAAAATAAAACAAACTATTATCTCATTCCTCATGATACTCCATTTCATTTCAACCAATTCGCTTGCCCAAATAGAAAAAAATATTTTAAGCAGTAAAACTTTATATGGGAGAGAATATTATCCGATCAATGCTGGTGTAAGCTTAGTTTATAACACCAATCTTGGCTTGGCGTATTCTGCGATCGATTCATTAGAAAATAGTTTCAAGCTGAGCTATACTTTGCCAGGTATTGTGTATGTTCAGTTTCTTGAGGTGAC
>CAZTDB010000281.1:0-4422 GCA_964612385.1 uncultured Ignavibacteriaceae bacterium | reverse complement strand
TTATCCCGAATGCGTTCGGGATACAGGTTCGAGACCTGTCTGCGGAGCGAATGAATCCCGAAAAGCAAATCGGGGTTTTTTATTTTATTCCTCGCAAATTATCCTTCTAAACATTTTATAGAAATTAAGACTTAAATTTTAATACCGAGCCTTTTCATTTTTCTCCATAGAGTAGAAGGATTGATGTTCAATTCTTTTGCGGCATTAGTTCTGTTGCCGTTATGTTTATTTAGAACGTCAAGAATCATTTTTCTTTCCGCATCTTCTATTGGATTTTTACCTAAAAGAGGTTCTCTTTTAGCAGAATGTTTTATTCTTTCGGGTAAATGTTCCTTCCGAATAACATCGCACTTGCAAAGAACAAAACAATGTTCAATCACATTTTCCAATTCCCTTATATTTCCGGGCCATGAATAGTTTTCAAGAAGCTCATACGCATCCGGTGAAAAATGCGTAATCATTTTAGAAAATTTATCGTTGTATTTTTTAATAAAATGATTGATAAGCAAAGGAAAATCATCCATCCTGTCTCGTAACGGCGGCAGATGAATATTAATCACATTAATTCTGTAATATAGATCCTCACGAAATCTTCCTTCACTAATTTCCTTTAATAGATCCTTGTTTGTAGCTGCAATTATTCTCACATTCATGCTAATTGATTTATTTCCGCCTACCCTTTCAAACTGACGTGTTTCAAGAACTCGTAATAGTTTTGTTTGAACGGGCAAAGAAATATCACCTACTTCGTCAACAAATAAAGTTCCGTTGTGTGCAAGTTCAAATCTTCCAACTTTTGTAGATATCGCACCCGTAAAAGCTCCTTTTTCATGTCCAAATAATTCGCTTTCGATTAATGTCTCTGCAAAGGCGCTGCAGTTAAGTGCAATGAACGGACCGGTGCTGCGAGGACTATTGAGATGAATTGCTCTTGCCGCTAGTTCTTTTCCAGTGCCGCTTTCACCTGTTATTAGTACTGAACTGTCTGTTTCAGCTACACTTTCCAGCAGATTAAAAATTTTATCCATCTCTTTATTGCTGCCGATGATATTAGAAAACCTGAACTGTGTTTTAAGATGATCGGTTAAATTTTTTATTTCAGATAAATCGATAAATGTTTCAACCGCTCCTATTTTTTGATTCTTGTTGTTTAGCAGTATGCCTGAATTCACTCTGATCGGTACTTTGATGCCTTTCCTATTTATTATTTCGAGCTCATTGCCAATTGTAGATTTGCCTTTCAATATTGTCTGCTCCATGTGGCAGCCGTTTCGGCAAAGCGACGATCTAAATATTTCCCAGCATTTTTTTCCGATTGCTTCAGACTTTTTGAAACCGGTAATCTTTTCGGCAGAACGATTAAATGAAGTTACCGTCCAATCATTATCAATTGTAAAAGTTCCTTCAATGTTGCTGTTAAAAATTGCATCTAACTTGTTTTTTTGATCGATTAATTCCAAAGTTTTTTCCTCAATTTCTTCTGCCATAGCCAGCATCTCTTTTGTATTTCGAAATACAAAAACAACCGACAACACTTCATCTTCCTTATGAATGGGAGTTATCGAAGCAAGTACGTTTTTTATTCGTCCCTTACAGTCGGTAAGATTTATTGATAAGTTAGAAAAAGTTCTATTCTCTTCTAATGACTCTAAAATCAATTTTGCATCTTGACCGCTTTTTTCAAACATTATCCTAAAATCTTTATCTATAATTTCATCTTCCTCAAATCCGGTAATGCGGCATGCGGCTTCATTAAAAACAATTACATTATGATCTCTTCCTATTACAGCGATGCCGTCGGGAATAACTATAGCTTCTTTATTCTTAACTAGAAAACTTTTTACTTCTTTCATTTTACAGCTCATGTTAAATTCATAGTCAAAACTAAGCATTAGCTTGCAGTTATGCAAAATGGATGCAAGGATATTGCATTGATGCATTTTAATAGAAATTAATACTTTGAAATTTTAATTGACAAGCCATTTTTTCAGTGGCACATTTTTATCAGTCTATTCGAAAAAAGCCTTTGTTAGAATATAAAAATTTTGAAGTTAAATCTTGGTTTTAAAGTGGATAATACTGATCTAAGTAATAAATGGCGAGAAGAAGAAGAAAGAATTGCTGAAGTAGTTTCGAAAATTAAACACCGAATTGCTGTCTTCAGCGGTAAAGGTGGGGTTGGTAAAACGACGGTCAGTGTCAATCTTGCCTATTCACTGCAATCAAAGGGATTATTAACAGGAATATTAGATGCAGATATTAGCGGTCCAAACGTTGCTAAAATGCTTGGTGTTAATGATGAGCTGATTGTACTCGATTCCAAAATGATTCCCTTCGAAATTTATGGGGCAAAAATGATTTCAATAGCATCAATGCTTCAATCCGGTCAGCCTGTAATATTGCGTGGACCTTTACGCTCGAAAATGATCATTCAATTTCTTGCTGATGTAGCTTGGGGTCAACTCGATTATTTAATAGCCGACCTGCCGCCTGGAACCGGAGACGAAATTCTAACAATTATACAGTATATGAAACCTGATTGTGCTTTAATCGTTACTACTCCTCAGGAGGTTTCGGTGATCGATGCCGCCAGAGCAATAAACATGGCGAAAAAATTGGAAATTCCGGTTATAGGTATAGTCGAAAATATGTCGGGATTTGTTTGTCCTTATTGCAATGCAGTATTAAACATATTTGGAGAGGGGGGTGGAGAAAAATTAGCCAATGATTACGGGGAAATATTTCTTGGCTCAATTCCTATAGATATCGATACTAGAATACTCTCTGATAAAGGTAAACCCGTAATTCTCGAAAAACCCAATTGTGAAGTTGGAAAATCTTTCAATTCAATTGCTGAAATAATTCACTCTCATTTAGAACAAAGTGTTGTCGAACATCAAAAGTAAAAAATATCGAAAAAAATTGAGTGAGCTTTGAAACACCAGGACGATATTTTAAACATATTTAACAGTACGAAGCTTAGGAAGTCTTAAAGGTATCTGAGAATAAGAAATCAAAAAATTATGTCGATTGTATTTGGTCCAATTCCATCACGAAGATTAGGTAGAAGCTTAGGAATAAATAATATTCCCCCAAAGACTTGCAGCTATTCATGCGTTTATTGTCAAGTAGGATTAACTAATAATCTTACAATAACAACCAGAAGTTTTTTATCACCCAACGAAATTGTTAAAGAGGTAAAAAGAAAATTAAATAAAATAAAATCCAGCAGTGAAAAAGTTGATTACATAACTTTTGTCCCTGATGGTGAACCTTTAATAGACATTAATCTTGGAATCACGATTGAGAAATTAAAAGCCTTTGGAATTAAAATAGCAGTAATTACTAATTCTTCATTCCTGTTTAATGAAAGTGTTCGAGATGAAATAAGATCAGCCGACTGGGTATCGCTTAAAGTTGATTCTGCCGTTTCTTCAGTTTGGAAAAAAATTAACAGACCTCATGGTTCGTTAAAATTTTCTGACATTATTGAAGGCATACTAAATTTTTCCACAGAGTACGAAGGAGAATTAGTTACAGAAACTATGCTTGTAAATGATATGAACGACAATCTTGAATCGATCATCAAAACGGCTAATCTTGTAAAAATGATTAGTCCTCAGAAAGCATACATTTTAATTCCAACACGCCCGCCTGCTGAAAAGTGGGTTAAAGCGCCTGATGAAGACAAATTAAACTCCGCCTACCAAATTTTTAGTGAAATAAATATCCCGATAAATTTATTAATTCAAAATGAGGGGATTGATTTTACGTATTTCTCAGATCCTGAAAAAGAAATTTTAAACATTCTTGCGGTGCATCCTATGAGGAGGGAAGCAGTTGAAAAATTCCTGCTAAAGGCAAAAACAAATTGGAATTTGATTGAAAGCTTATTAAACAATAAAGTTCTGAGAGAAGTTTATTACGCAGGAAATAGGTTTATAATAAAAAACTTTAAATCAAACAAAAATTAAACGGAGATGCATAATGGCTTTGTACAAAAAATATTCAAAAGACAAAAAAATTTGTCGTGTAACATTTACTCTTCCAAAGGAAGTCTGTGAAAATTTTGAGGAGATTAATGTTGTTGGTGACTTCAACAATTGGGATACCAAACAAAATAGCTTTTCACAAAAGAATTCTGACGGCTCATCCTCAATTGAATTAATACTCGAAACGGGTAATGAATATCAATTTAGATATTTATGTGACGGGCAAATATGGTTGAATGAGCCGGAAGCTGATAAACAAGTATTAACTCATTATGGGGATTCGAAAAATTCATTAATTATCATTTGAATTTAAGTTTCAGGTGTAATGAGGAAATACTTCAGAGTAAGATCAGGAAAGGAGTATCGAAATGAAGACAGATAAAGAATTCATAATTTATTGCCACTTTAGTGCAGTAGCGAAAAAAACAAT
>CAZTDB010000280.1:0-4425 GCA_964612385.1 uncultured Ignavibacteriaceae bacterium | reverse complement strand
GGCAGCTCTCGAAAAAAGAATTATTAGATCTGTTATTTCAAAATATGATAATAGCGCTAAGGTGTATTTATTTGGCTCCAGGGTCGATGATCATAAAAAAGGCGGGGATATTGATCTTCTCATTTTTTCAAAAAAGTTAAATTTCGATAAAAAGTTAAAGATAAAAATAGAATTAAAAGAATTACTCGGCGATCAAAAAATAAATATAGTAATTGCTAAAGACAAATCAGACGCATTTGTTGATTTGATATATGATGAAAAGGTAAGAATAACTTAAAGGATTATAATTATGCAAATTAAAAAAATCGACACAACAGTTATAAAACCAAATAAATTGAGTTAAGCATCCGTTTAATAACCATCTTTTATCTAAAAAATTCCCAAATTTTAAATCTGAATTCTTAAATCTAAAATCAAGCTGATGGAGCTGACGCAGGACCTTCCTCATAAAAATATTTCGATTGCCGTTCGAGCAGTAGCGGGTATATCGATTTACTTGCTATCGTTTTTGATAGGACACTTAGCAGTATATGATCGAATACTGCCCCATGGTCGATGTTATGTTTATTTAATCCTTTTTATGTTGTCATACGGTATATCGTCTCTCATTTCACGGAAATTTAGAAAAGCAGAAAAAAGCAAAGTTGTCGATAGCTTTTATCCGTACTTCATTTCATTCTTTTTGATGCTCGGTTTTGTGCCGCTAGTGTTTTATAGATTTGATCCCGATGAAAAACTAAAGCTGTTAATCTTATTATCGATATTTGTTGCTTTTACTTTGGAGTTGATTTTTAAAGCCTGGGAATCGGGCTTCAGCTTTAAAATGAAAGCGGCTGCCGTGCCTAAGATTTCATTAAAGGTGTTTACGATTGAATTATTACTTTTTTCTTCAATTGCCGGTTACTTGTTGTTGGTCGAGCTGAATCCGATAACATCTCCTTCAAAACATTTAGTGCTTGGCGGTTCAATTTATTTAAGCTGGTTTATAAGTGCCATGTTCGGGCATCAATTTATTTCTACAATAAGAGGAGTAAACTATTGGCGTTACATTTGGCAAAATATTAAATCGGCAGTCCTATTTGGTGCACTTATCTTTTTCATTTTATTTATTCTAGAACTTAGTTCACTGGAAGATGAGCTTATATTAAAAGCATTAATAGCTTATTTGATAATATCAAGTTTTGTTTTTACGATGTATTACATAACGCAAAAGCCCAAAGCAACTGATGAGGTTAATCTGAAATTATTACGCGCGAATTTATATCCGGAGGCAATTCCCGATTATCTTATAATAAAGCCTGATCGAAAGTACAAAATTCAGATGCAGATTCATCCTGCCACTTTAAGTGAAAAGCTGAAAAAAGTTTTCCTTGTTAAAACACCCGGAGTATATGAGTTCCTTGAAGCGGGGATTGATATTGCTAATCTGGATTTATCGAGCTCGGTGGTGCTTAGAACTAATGATAGTTACAATATAGAAATTTTGCCTGACGGATACCTTTGCTTCTTTCTCAATCTCCACGAAATAAATGACATGAGAAGATTGAATAATTATTTCATCGAGGTGAATACAAAGCTGATAAACGGGGGGGTATTCGTAGGAAGATTGGAGCCTACAAAATTCCGTTACAAACGCTTTCAAAGTAAGTATCCGTTTTATTTAGCGCACGTGTTTTATTTTATCGACTTTATTTGGAGAAGAGTCACACCAAAATTACCTGTGGTCAAAAAGATTTACTTTATTTTAACTAAAGGAAAAAACCGTGCAATTTCTATGGCTGAAGGACTCGGTCGTTTATATTACTGCGGCTTTGAAATTTTAAGCACTGCCGACATCGAACATTTTATTTACTTTATTGCTAAGAAAACCGCACCGCCGCTAAAAGATGAGAATCCTTCTTACGGTCCTTTCATCAAGATGAAAAGAATAGGAAAGAACGGAAAGGTAATCTATGTCTACAAACTTCGAACGATGCATCCCTATTCTGAATATCTTCAAAAATATTTGTATGAAAAATATAACTTGAAAGAAGGTGGCAAAATTAATAACGATTTCAGGATTACTGTGTGGGGAAAAATTTTCAGAAGGTTGTGGATTGATGAGCTGCCGATGCTGCTTAACTGGATTAAGCGTGATTTGAAAATCGTGGGTGTCCGTCCTTTAAGCCCGCATTACTTAAGCCTGTATCCCGCCGATCTAAAAGAAAGAAGGTTTAAATACAAACCCGGATTGGTGCCGCCCTTTTATGCTCATCTCCCTAAAACGTTTGAGGAAATTATTCAGTCCGAGAGAGTGTACCTCGATGAATATGAAAAGAATCCTTTTGTTACGGATATAAAATATTTCTTTAAGTCCTGGTATAACATAATTGTGAACAATGCAAGAAGCGGATAAGCAAGTTACAGCACAGATTATTAATCTGTGCAGCGATGATTGAGAATTGTCATGAATTCTACGTATCAAATTTTATACATCTCATAATTTCCGGAACATAATATTATTGAAAAATTTATTTAGCGTGTTCGTATTGATTACATTGATTCTTTTTTCGAGCAATGAACAAAAGGCTCAAGCGGTTTATTTACCTGTTAATCATGGTGTTCATCAATTTCTTGAGAGATGCGAATTAAAAGGACTAATAAATTTTCACAATGAAGTTTTACCTTTAACAAGAAGAAACGCAGCAGAGCTTCTTGCGAAAGTAGAAAAAAATTTTTCTTTTTTGAATAGCGTAGAGCAGGAAGAACTGAAATGGTATTTATCTGAATTTGCCCATGAGCTTAATCGATCCGATGAAAGATGGTTTCTGTACGAGTATACGGATTCTTTATTTTCGTTCAGAGTATCACCCGTCATTGGTTACGGAGTATCACGAATCGACGGCAAAAGCGGACACATACGCTGGCCCGGGTTAAAAGTCTACGGGGAAGCAGCGGATTGGTTTGCCGCCGGCTTTGAATATAAAGATACGGGCGAGTTCGGAGATAATATCGATAAGCAAAAAAAATTTTCACCCGAGACCGGGCATTGGTATAAAAACGTTTCTAACGGAATTGAGTACAGCGATGTAAGAGGAAGCATTAATTTTAACTGGGCATGGGGCTCTGTTTCATTAATAAAAGATTACATGACGTGGGGGCACGGTAAATTCGGACAATTAATCCTCTCCGAAAAAGCGGCTTCCTTTCCGCATATCAGACTTGTAATGCAGCCCGCTGAGTGGATTCGATTTTATTATATGCACGGCTGGCTAAACTCTTTAGTGTATGATTCTTCTGCATTTTATTATAATAATACTTCCTCATCAAAACCATTTTTGCGAAAGGATTATGTTAATAAATACATAGCTGCCAACATGTTAAGCTTAACTCCCTTCAAGTGGTTAGATTTTTCGTTAGGCAATTCGTTCATATACAGCGGCGCAGTTAGACCGGAGATGTTCATTCCTTTCATGTACTTCAAAGTGATGGATCATAACACCGGACGAGGCAACATTGGCGATGGCAACGGTCAAATATTTTTTGACACTGCAATAAAATATTTTGATGAATTCGTTTTCTATTCAACTGCCTTTATCGATGTTATCGAAATAAGAGAAATTCTGAAAAACAATTGGTCAACCTCATGGATAGGTTATACCTTCGGCGGGAAAAAGATTGATTTCTTCCTTCATAATTTGGATTTAACACTTGAATACACAAGAATAAATCCCTGGCTGTATGAGCACAAAGACGAAACGACAACATATAAGCATATCAATTACACTTTAGGTCATTGGATTGGTCAGAATGCGGATCAATTCAGAATTCAATTCGATTACCAGCTAATTCGCGGTTTAAAATTTGAACTTTATTTCGAGTCGATTAGAAAGGGAGGTATGGATGATATTGCCCTTGCATACGATTCTAAATCTACCGAAGAATTTTTATACGGACGGCTGACTAAATATAAAAGCGGGGGAGTATCGGTAAATTATGAGTTTATGCACGATTTGTTTTTTTCGTTTAAATTCCGATATGAAGATATTAAGCGGCAAATTTCCGGCACACTTATAAATAACAGTCATGAAGTAAAAAGAAGCTTGAGTCTTAAAGTATTTTATGGATTATAACATTTTTGAAGAAAAAATTTGTATCTTAAAACTGTGATAATCTGATATTCTAAACATTTGAATTTTGTTTGTATTACTTTACATAAAATAAGATGGGAACCATTTTAGCAGGAAGAAATCCTGTTCTAGGGCAATGCCCGCAATGTATAGAACATGCTACTCTTAGAAGATCAAGAGCACATAATTGGTACGAAAAAGTTTTGCATAAAGCAACCTACTATAAATCCTATCGCTGCAAAAATTGCGGATGGAGAGGGCATATCTCGGTAAAAATATTAACCGCTTCATCGATAAAATCTGTTGTATTTTATAT
>CAZTDB010000279.1:0-4451 GCA_964612385.1 uncultured Ignavibacteriaceae bacterium | reverse complement strand
AAAGAAGTAATAGAGCAGCTTAACAAAACAACAATCTATTCTCCTATGAACGGCACAATAAGCCAGCTTAATGTTGAGCTTGGTGAAAGAGTTCTCGGCAGCGGTTTCAGCCAGGGGACAAATATTATGACGGTTTCCGATCTGGCAAATATGGAAGCAACAGTCGATGTGGATGAGAATGATGTTGTGTTAGTTTCCATTGGCGATACCGCAAAAATTAAAGTGGATGCTTTTGGCGATAAGATTTTTAAAGGAATAGTAACACAGATAGGGAATAGTGCAATTACTTCCGGCTTTGGAACTCAAGATCAAGTTGTTAATTTTCAAGTTAGGATAAAGCTGATTGATACCGACTCGAATCTGAGACCGGGTATGTCGTGCACTGCCGATATTGAAACAGAGACGATAAACGACGTTATTAGCGTACCAATTCAAAGTGTAACAGCAAGAAGCGATATTGACGGTATAAAGCCTGAGGAAGAGGAAGCACCAAAATCAAATCAAAACGGTAAGAAGAAAATTCAGGAGATTGTTTTCGTTATAGAAAGCGGTAGAGCAAAAGCGCTAAAAGTTGAAACCGGTATAAGTGACGACAATTATCTTCACATTAAGTCAGGGCTTGAAGGCAGTGAAGAAGTTGTAACCGGAAGCTATAGGGCAATCTCAAGAGAGCTAAAAGATGGCATTAAGGTGAAGGTTGAGGAACAGCGTAAATCAGGAATAAAACAATCATAAAAATCGGAAGCTAAAATGAATATTATTAATATTGAACACATTACAAAAATATATCAGGTAGGTTCTGAGGAAGTCCATGCTTTGGCTGATGTATCTTTGAGAATTGATAAGAATGAATATGTTGCGATCATGGGTCCTTCAGGTTCCGGCAAATCAACTCTGATGAACATGTTAGGTTGTCTTGATACTCCCACTTCCGGCAAATATGAATTCACAGGAGTTAATGTAAGTCAAATGTCGGATAACGAACTGGCAAAAATTAGAAACAAAGAAATCGGATTTGTATTTCAAACATTTAATTTGCTGCCAAGATCGGATGCACTGCATAACGTTGAGCTTCCTTTAATTTACGCTGGAATTCCTTCTTCCGAACGAAAAGAACGCGCTGCACATGCATTGATTGACGTTGGTTTAGGAGACAGAATGCATCACAAGCCGAATGAACTTTCAGGCGGTCAAAGGCAGCGTGTTGCGGTAGCACGTGCTATTGTCACTAATCCTTCAATCATCTTAGCCGATGAACCTACTGGAAATCTTGATTCTAAAACCGGTGAAGAAATAATGCTGTTGTTTAATGAGATTTATGAAAAAGGTAACACAATAATCCTGGTTACGCATGAAGAGTATATTGCCGAACATGCTGCAAGAATCATCAGGCTGAAAGACGGTTATATTGAGAATGATGAAATAGTTTCAAAAAGATATGTTCCGAATTTAAAATCGACACAGAGCAATTAAGTCGGTTGTATCAACCGGAAAGGTTAGAAATGAGGCATTTTATTTTTGAAGTAAGAGAAAGTTTAATGATTGCCTTGAGAGCAATCCGGGCAAATAAAGTTCGATCAAGCTTAACCATGCTGGGAATTGTTATTGGAATTACTTCGGTAGTACTGATGACTACTGCCATCAAGGGGATTGACAATGCATTCCAATCCGGCATTAGTGCGCTTGGTTCCGATGTGCTTTATATCGATAAATGGGCATGGTTTGGAAATGTAGATTGGTGGAAACTTCGCAATAGAAGAAATATTAACATGGACCACTTTGAAAAATTTAAATCCCAGGCAAAATTACCTCTTGCAGTTGCGCCTGTAATTAACTCAAGGCAAACGATAAAATACGGAGACCGGCGCGTCGAGAATGTCTTTCTTAACGGCTCAACTTCGGATTACCTTGCAACAACAAACTTTACCTTCGATTTAGGTAGATTTTATTCTGAAATAGAAAGCAGCAGCTCACGATACGTTGCTGTGCTTGGAAGCGAAGTTGCTAAAAATCTTTTCCCGTTGGGCGATGCTTTAGATAAAACAATTAAGATCGGCGGAGTGAATTTCAAAATAGTTGGCGTTCTTTCGGAACAAGGAAGTTTTATACTTGGAAGCTTCAATCCTGATAATCAAGCGTTCGTTCCTATTGGTACAATTTTTAAACATTTCTTAGGGCAATCGTTCGGTTCAATTACAATTAATGTTCGGGCACAAACTCCTGCTATTGTTGAGGAAACTAAAGCTGAGGCGGAAGGAGTCATGAGAAAAATAAGAGGATTATCTTTTTATGAAGAGAATGATTTTTCTATTAACCAGCAGGAAGGGTTAATGAATAACTACAATCAGGTAGTTGGTGTAATACAGGTTGCCGGTCTATTCATAACGGGGCTTGCTCTGTTCGTGGGTGCAATAGGGATAATGAACATCATGTTCGTTTCAGTTAAGGAAAGAACCAAGGAAATCGGAATAAGAAAAGCAATCGGTGCTAAGAAACGAACTATATTAGGTCAGTTCATTTTTGAATCAGCTACCATTTGTTTATTTGGCGGATTAATCGGACTGCTGCTGGCAGTTTTATTAAGCATGATGGTCGAACAATTTTTACCGACTTCGGTTCAATACGATGCGGTTATTCTTGCGATTGTTATATCGTTAATCACCGGAGTAGTTGCTGGTTTTGCCCCTGCATACACCGCCGCTAAAATGGATCCGGTAGAAGCATTGAGGTATGAGTAATGAAATTTAATCAGTTATTTATTGTCTCTTTTCAATCGCTGAGAAGCAATAGATTAAGGACTTTGCTAACCGTGCTTGGAATAGTTGTGGGTATCTTTTCCATTATTGTAATCATGACTATAATTACTATGCTTCAAAAAAGTATTGAAAGCGGATTTTCTCTGCTAAATAAAAATACTTTTCAGATAGAAAAATTTGATCGCATGCGCGGAGGCGGACCAAATGCCGATAGAAGCTGGAGAAATAGAAAGGACATTACCATTTACGAGGCAGAAAGACTAAAAGATCTTCTGGTTCAAGCACAATATGTTGGGGCTGAACAGTGGCAGTTCGGAAAGCTCATTAAATTCGGGAATAAAGAAACTAATCCAAATATTGCCGTTGCCGGCGCAACAACCGATGCAATGCGAACTAATAATTGGAACGTAGAGGTCGGAAGGGATTTTCGGGAAGGCGATATCCTTTATTCAAACAATGTTTGCATCCTCGGACAAGAAATTGTCAACATGCTATTTGAACATATCGATCCGGTTGGGCAAATAGTAAGAGTTGACGGAAAGCCTTTGCAAGTAATTGGTGTTCTTGAAAAGCAACCGCAGCTTTTCGGACAGAGCAGGGATAACTACGCAGTGCTGCCTTTGAGTACATTTCAATCCATGTACGGTAGAAGAAATAGCAGCGTAAATATAACGGTAATGGCATACAGCAAAGAAGAGTACAATGCAACAATAGAATCAGCAATAGGATATATGCGCACAATCCGAAAAGTAGCTCCAGGTGAAGAAAACGATTTTTCAGTTTTCAGCAATGAATCGCTCATCGGAATGGTAAATGATATAACAAGCGGTGTGAAGATAGGAGCGATAGTAGTCTCTATAATTGCGCTGCTTGCAGCTGGTGTAGGTATAATGAATATCATGCTAGTTTCTGTTACTGAACGAACCAGAGAAATCGGGATTCGTAAGGCAATCGGTGCAAGAAAATCGAGCATACTTATTCAATTTTTGATCGAAGCTGTAACATTGTGTATTATAGGCGGCTTTATTGGTATAATAATCGGAGTAGGCATAGGAAATTTTGCTGGTAGTTTTCTAAATGCCAAAAGCGCAATTCCAGTAGATTGGGTGTTAATTGGTCTTTCATTGTGTGTGTTAGTTGGAATAATATTCGGAACTTATCCAGCTTATAAAGCTGCAAATTTAGATCCCATCGAAGCACTCAGATACGAATAAAAGTTTTGAAAAATAATTTTTGTTTGAAAGTTCGTCAAACCTTTTTTGTGATGAATTGGATAGTATCCTCGGCAATAATTTATTTTTTGTCAAGATTTTATTTCAGAATGATCCTCTGTAAAGGATAAATTATAAAAATAACATGTACACATCCCTTTCCCGAATGCATTCGAGAAAGAGGTGGGTAAAAAATCTTTGAGTATCGATTCTTTACACATCTTTGGGTTGCCAGCTATGCTGGGCTAAGTATGAGTTACTAACTCCTGTTACGCAGAAATTATCGTTCGTATGAAAAACTCATCCCCCTCTCCCCCTTCTCTTGGTAAGAGAAGGGGGTTGGGGCGTTGTCCGATCGAAGATTTCTCTGGAAAGGACTCATTTGAGAGTTCAATTTATTTGCGTAAGGTGAGTTACTAAGTTTTTCATTACTAACCGACAAAAAATAGAAAGAAATAAAAGTAAGCTGCATTAACATCAAAAG
>CAZTDB010000278.1:0-4451 GCA_964612385.1 uncultured Ignavibacteriaceae bacterium | reverse complement strand
CGGCACAGCCAACTGGTGAGCTTTTTGAAGACTACGCAGCACTTCAAAAGTTGGAGCGATTTCTCCCCGATAATTTATTCTTTTCAAGTATTTGGCTTGGTTCATAAGATTAGTGCGTGTACAGTTAGAGCCAATTCAAAGATTTATGCTTTTAAGAAAAAATTTACTCACTTCAGATCGAATTTATTCCTAATCTCGGTTGTATCGAAATAAAAACGCCATTCAACAACCAGATCATTTTCTAACTTCGCCGCCCAGACAGCAGGGTCGTATTTATTCTTTTCAGACCAATAAGCGTAACTGGAAAAAACCACCATATTATTAATTAATTTAACTGTAGAAAATATATTTTTATAATCGGGAAAAAATTCAAAAAAATTTTGTCAGACTTTAATTACGTTTTCCTTTGAACTGATAATATTTTTATCCCGATCTATTAATGTATGGTTATCGGAAATTAAATGAGAGAGCGATGAAGCATCATGATTGTTTATATACTCACCGAACTTAAGCGCAATTAATTTTGGATCTTTTTGATTCATGAGTCTTCTCTAAAAAGATATTTTAATTAAGAAAATGTTTTGATTTTTAAGAATGTTTAAATAAAAATTTCTGAATAAGACATTTTTAGATACGCCTCATTCATGTTTATTAATTTATTTGGATTAAGTCACCTTAATTAAAAAAAAGATCTCGCTCGCTCAAAATTAACAATTAAATTTTATTCGGCTTTTATTCCAATTTAGCCTCTGAACCAGGAGAGCCGTAAACAATTCTATTTCTGTACTTTTCGAGAACCAAGTCCAATGCTTCCTTCAAATCTACATTAAGAGAATTTGCTATTGTAATAACCGAGAACAGCAAATCGCCAAGTTCGGCTTTAACTTCTTCTCTGAATTTTAAAGGTTCTCTGCCATAACTGCTCATCTTTAAAATTTCTTTTGCAACTTCGCCAAGCTCCGACATTGCATCAAGAACCCTGTATTCCATCGGTGACTCGAGATTATTCTCTAAACAAAAGGCTTTGATCCTTTCTTGTAATTCTTTCATGACAAAATATTTCATTAATGAACAGAACTAATTTTTTGTTTGATTACGATCGGCTTTTAAGTTCTCTTTAACGTAAAAATGATATTGTTTGAATTCTCTTTGTCTTTACGTTCTTTATCGGGAGTAAAATGGTTCTTAATCAGCAATCTGGTTGATTTAATGTTATCCTTATGAGTATAAGCATCAACTTCATCAAGCATCAGCTTATTGAAACCGAACGCTATTACTTCCCTCAAAGCTTCGTTCATGTATCCTTTTTTTTGAAAAGCGGGATTCAATTCATATCCTATTTCGGCAGTTTTATTGTCTTCGGAGAAATTCCATAAGCAAATTGTCCCGATTAACTTTGAATCGCCTTTGATAGTTACTGCCCAATAAAACCACTTATTATCTTTAATCCCGTTGTTGATTTTATTAATAAATTCCGTTGCCTCCCCGGCAGATTTTGCTTTTGGTCTATCGATGTATCGATTTACGTTAGTATCGGACCGAAGAAAGAAAATATCATTTGCATCGCCTGCCTCAAGCTGCCGCAAAACAAGCCGTTCGGTTGTTAGGACCGGGAAGTATGTTAGTTCAGCATCGTTCATTCTTATTAATTTACCAAATCATCTTATATAAGTGAGTGTAAAACCCTTGGGGTTTTGTTAATCAGTATATTCTTAAACTTATTTTTTAATTCATAATCAAAAATATTTTCGTAAAACCATTTATCAAAAACTCGCAAGTTTGGCATTCTTAATAACATGTTTTAATAAATCATTTATGCAAGCCAAGAACTGAAATTTAGTTAGAGAATCACAACTACCGCTGTTATTGCGGTGATAATATAGAAAACAAAAGGCGGAATATCACCAAAAATTATTGCGATTAAAATAAATAGGATTGATGCAATAATATTCATCCAGCCAACCCATGGTTGATATTCGGTTTTGAGAAGACCAATTCCCAAAGCAAGAAGAGCAGCCATCGTCAAAACGAAATAAACCCCGGCAAGCCAGTTGGGCTGTAAGAGTTTATAGACAAAAGCATTTGGGTCAATTGCCCGTAAGTAAGTGTGCCAAGCCCAAAGAATCGCCCCCACTGCAGAGCATATAGAAGCGATTAAAACCGCTGTGCTTGCTTCGCTATTTCGAAGATGAAGGTATATAAAGAAAAAACCGACAGCTGCAGCTATTGCGCCGGCAGCGAATAGTACTTGAGCAAATTTCCAGGAACTTAGAGCGGCATTAATCATTTCAAGTTTTTTTTCTAACACACGCTCGCCAAAAACCCATGAGATGGGTAAAAAGGCAGCAACAATAAAAAGTAAAGAACCGGTAAGCAGAACAACACCGGCTAAACGTTCGGTTGTCATGATGTTCCTTTCGATTTTATGATTGTTATTAATGAAAGAAAATTTTTTGAACTTAATGTTGGTATGAAAAAAAACCTCTGTCGTATTAACGATAAAAGTTAACACAGCAGAGGTTGAATCAGTTAAAAAATCTTACCTCCAAAACTCTTGCAACGGAATAGACAAATCAAGTTTGAGACATTATTCCATTGTCTCTGCTGGTTCCATCGATAAATCTGTATTGAAAATATCAATCACTATTTTCCAGGCGCCGTCTGCCTGCCGCTTCCAAACGGAAACATATTTTCCTTTATCTTCAACGGAACCCATCCCGGGCATATCCCAAACACCGGTATAAGTACCAACTTCATAGGCGATATCTCCGCTTGCATCGAACTTAGTTGATGCGAAAGACATTTCTTTCATCATGCTTGACATTTCTTTGAAAAATGCTTCGATGTTTTCTTTGCCCGTTACCATCGGACCACCTTGAGGGCAAATGACGGCATCTTCGGCATAATTTATCGCCATGCCTTGGATATCTTTTGTCTCGAATGCTTCTATCTGAACAGCATTGGCTTCTTCAATAGTCTTTCGTACATCTTCTACATTGGTTTGCGGAGCTTGACATGAAAAGAAAATTACGGACACCAGAAAAGTGAAAAGGACAGAATACGTTGTGCGGTGCATAGCTGCCTCCTAATTTTAATGTTTGAAACGAAATTAATTATTTATACCCCTATAAAAGTGTATGGAAATTAATGATTCACATTCAAAATTCAGGTGCTAAAATTCACACGAAGACAGGTGTGTTTACACCGTCACGCTGTAATAGTTATCATAAACCAACTTCAGAATTTTAAGGATGATTCGCAGCCTTTACTTATTTCGTTATTTATTCAGAGGCTTCAGAAGCGGCAGCAAGTTTCATTGTATACGGTTGAAAATCTTCGCACAAAATTTTCACTTTTTCAACAAAGGCTTTAAACTCAGGGTGCTCCCTCCATTCTTTAATAACCTCAAGATTTTCCCAATTTCCAAAAGATACAAACCGTTGCGGGTTCGTGGCATCTTGCAGTAAATAACCTGAAACTGCACCGGGCTGATTTTTTAATGACCACCTGGCAAAGGCGCTCCACTCTTCTATAAAGCTCCGTTCTTTCCCCGCTTTAACCGTCCAAATTCCTACCGTGCAAGGTGTATTTAATTTGTTCATTTTAGTCTCCTTGCAAGAACATGAAATGATGATAAATATTAAAGCGAAAGGTAAAGCTGTGGTTTTCATAGATTACTATCTAAAAAAGTAATTTTGTTGTAACAACATCACAGTAAAAAAAGATGCTTTCCTTTTATTGATTTAAATCGAAATGCTCACTTCGATTTGCCGTAAACAGTTCCGATAGTTATTCCGGCTAAGCTTAACCGGACTAAGTCAACGAGAACTTGTGCAGCCATTTTATCTGCAGGGATAGGCAATAATCCATATACAAACAGTCCTTCAGCTACTCCGAGTAATAACCAGAGAAGAAATCCGAACCTCAATCCTTCAAGCCACGGTTGACCGCCGCTGTATCCTTTAGGATATATCAACGCCATAACAAACGCCACGATGGCAGCACCCACAATAAAAGGCCAGATAATCTCTTCAGTACGGGCAAGATCACGTCAGATATTTTGGATAAACGATGCTAACAAGAGTCCTTCTACGATTATAGAGAATAGCATAAATACGACGAATGCTGCTAAAGCTGCGAGCCACAATTTTTTGCTCATTTTATTCCTCCTTGTTGTTGAATTTTAGTGATACATTATTTATTTGGAAGTAACCATTATATACAGATGTTTCGTTAGCGCCCGCTAAAAACTACTTAATAAAATATTGACAATCAACAAGTATTTTAAATTGCAGCTCTTTTTTACGAAGAGTTTCTCTTTCCGTCTGTCTTCTAAATCTTTAATTCATTAATTTGGCTGAAGAAAATTTAGCGGCTGATAAATGAGTCAACTCTAATAAGTACTAAATCCGGTTTTTTGAGTGCGATTTTTATTGATAATCGTAACATTT
>CAZTDB010000277.1:0-4468 GCA_964612385.1 uncultured Ignavibacteriaceae bacterium | reverse complement strand
CCAATGTAGTTTTGATTATGGAAGACGGAGAAGCAGAGCTAATCAGAAAGGCGGAAAATTTGGATTATCTTTTAGACCGCGAAGTAGTTCCCGATAAACTTAAATCCGTTAAGCAATGAAATATTTTCTCGATTCAATTCTATTCTCATATTCTCAAATTTTCTTTTGTAATAGAAGATGGTTTGGGATTGTAGCTTTAACCTCCACTTTTTTAGTCCCGAAAATAGGAGTGCTGGCTTTGTTGGGCGCTGTAATTTCAAACTTGACTGCTCATACTTTGCGATTCGATAAAGAAAAAATCAGAAGCGGCTTTTACGGCTTCAACGGAATATTGTTCGGCGCGGCAACCACATTTTATTTTGAGCTCGATCTTTTCCTAATATTCATTGCTCTTATTTTTATGGTTATTACTTTTATAATGGCTGCCGTATTGGAAAATTATTTTGCAGCAGCTTTTAATCTGCCGGGATTAAGCTTACCTTTTATTATTACACTATACATCTTTGTAATTTTCCTTACGAATTATAACCACATTATTCCGGCAGTAACTACTGCTTCCGATTCTAACATTTATGAGAGCATTCCGCAAGCAATAAAATATTACTTTCAATCTTTTGCGCTGATTTTATTTCAGCCGAATATAACAACGGGAATTTTAATCGCCCTGGGAATATTACTTTTTTCAAGAGTATTGCTTGTCCTAAGTATTGCTGCATTTGCTCTAAACTATTTCTTTCTTCATTTTATTCTTCCCGATCAGGCTGAAACATTAATCATTATTTCAGGATTCAATTCTATTCTAACTGCTTTTGCTTTAGGCGGCAGTCTAATTATTCCTTCGAGAAAAAGTTTTGCCCTTGTTTTGTTTTCAATTTTAATGGTGGTGATTATTACAGGATTTTTCTATCGCATTTTATTGAATTGGTATTTACCGATACTTGTTCTGCCGTTTAATTTTATTGTGCTGTTTACAATTTACAGTTTAAAATTCAGAAGCGAAAATACCGATTTGGTTCTCCTTTACTTTAAGCCCGGTTCACCGGAAGAAAATTTTTATTACCACCACATGAGAACTTCCAGGTTCGAAAGATTTAGGTATAAATTCGCCGAGCTCCCTTTCTTCGGCGAATGGTTTGTATCTCAGGGTTTCGACGGCAAGTACACTCATAAAGAAGAATGGAAATATGCGTGGGATTTTGTTGTAACCGATCGTGAGTTGAAAGAATATTCAAACGAAGGAAATTCATTAACAGATTATTACTGCTACAAATTGCCTGTTGCTGCACCGCTTCAAGGTGAAGTAGTGAAAGTAATAGATGGTATTCCAAGCAACAAGGTCGGCGAAGTGAACATACAACAAAATTGGGGCAACACTATCATCCTAAAACATAACGATGATTTATACAGCGCTTTATCACATCTCGAAGCTAATTCAATCAAGGTTAAAGAAGGTGATAAGATTAAAAGAGGCGAAATAATCGGCGCATGCGGCAGCAGCGGCAGATCGCCATATCCCCATCTACATTTTCAATTTCAATTGACAGATAAACATGGAGATAAAACTTATAAATTCCCATTTGCACAATATCTAAAGAAAGAAGAAAACCGGTATCAGCTTAGAACATTTAATTATCCCGAAGAAAATGATGTTGTTCAAAATGTGGAAGTTCACAATACGCTTAAAGATTTCTTCAATTTTAAATTAGGCAGCGAATTTAAATTTCAATTTGAACGTGATGGACAAATTGTAACTGAAAATTGGGAAGTTAAAATCAACATCAACAATGAATTTTATCTTAAAGCCTCATCCGGCGATATTGCTTATTTTTATATATCCGATAAGATTTTTTATTTTACTTCATACATCGGGAATAAAAATTCAGCTTTATATTATTTTTATATTGCTGCTCATCAGGTTCCGATGTGCTATCATCAAAATCTTTATTGGGAAGACGATTATTCAATCGCTCAGCTTCCTACCGGAATAATACGATATTTTGCGGAAGTATTTCTTATGTATAAAAACTTAATAAACGCTAAAGGCATGTTAAACTTTGAAGAGAAACCTGAAAATTCAACTGATATTATTCTTTCCAATTCAATTGAGATTAAAGGCGCTTTTTCATTTTCCTTCTACACAAAATATTTCGGCGGCAAGGTAATTTTAAATGACGAAAGTAAAATAACCGAATTTAATTTTAGCGAGAACGGGAAAATTATATTCCGTGCAAAACAATTATAAAAGGAGCTATACAATGAAACGTTATGTCGTGCCTTGTGCATTGATCATCACCATGGCAATTTCTTTTTTGGCATCAGCAATAATACCTCAAAGCTCAAATAACAAAATCAAAATATTTCACACTTCATTAAGCTTTGAAGACTCGAATAATTATTCGAAAGCGCTGGATGAAATGAAAAAGATTTACGATGATTATAAGGGAGATTACTTAATCAATATGAGAATGGGCTGGCTGCATTACAATTTAAAAGATTACAACAATTCAAAAAAATTCTACAACGCAGCGTTGAGCATTAATAAACAAAGCATTGAAGGATACCTCGGTTTAACGTTGCCTTTGGCAGCATTGAATGAGTGGGATAAAGTTAAAAGCGCTTATAGCGAAATTTTAAAGTTAGATCCGAACAATTACACAGCGAATTTAAGATTAGGACAAATCTATCTTAACTCGGGCGATTATAATTCGGCGAAAAAATATCTTGAGAAAGTTTACAATTTATATCCCGGCTATTATGAACCTAATCTTTCGCTGGGTTACACTTATTATTATCTTGGTGACAGTAATAAAGCAAAACGTCTTTTAACCACAGCTTTAATGCTAAGCCCGGGCGATCAATTAGCATCAGAAGGATTGAAGCTGCTCAAATGAAAAAGTATATTTTCATCGCACTGATATTTTGCACATCTGCTGCTTTAGCTCAGTTGAGTCAAACGATAATAAGTCCCTCAGCATATTATACACACGGTGCTTACTCAAACAAAAACTCGTCAAACTCCTTAGCAATTTACTCAACACTTAAAACCAACAATGACATTTACTTCATTGCCGGATATGACAATTTAAATATCAATAATCCTGATTGGACCTATCTCCAGCAAATGTTTGCAGCCGGAACAATACTCGGAATAAATTCATTTTATGTTAAGGCTAATTATGCTCACATCAAAGGCGATTTTGATTATAAACCTTTCCTGGATCGTTATTCCGATTTTTCGAATCTTTATAATGCAGATCTATTCTGCTACTTCGATGCTAATTATTTGGGTGCAGCATATACTCACTTGAATCAAATCGGTCTTAAAGCACAGAAAGTGAATCAGATTACTTTAAGGTTTGAAAGAATTTTTTCGTATAACTTTTTTGCTTCGTTAAAGCCGTCGGTTAGTTTATTAAGCGACAAAAGAAAATTATTTTCTGCCGCTGTAAAGTTCCATTATTTAGCGGCACCGGAGTGGCTTGCAAAGGCAGGCGGATTTTACGGAAAGCGTGCGTATTACTTTGATTCGGATTTACTTACAATATTCAATCAAGATGAAACACAAAAGTATCTGGCTTTTCTCCAGGTTGAATATGTTCCGAATCCTTCGATAAGATTTATTGGGGGCTATCAGTACACCAAATTTACAACTTACTCAATCAGCTATTTTATTCTCGGTATTCGCACGAATTTTAATCTGTGATTAATAGAAAACAATTATATTTTAATCGAATTATCCTCCTACAAATACTATTCTCTTTACAGCTTCTAAAGAAATCAATTCAGTCTCATCTACCAGCTTACAGATTAATCGGAGGTGATTATTGGCTGAAGTTGATAAATCATTAGCTAAACATTTAGAATTTATTCCTTTCAAATTGTTTTCGTTTCTATAATGCATTATTTTTGATGCAAAATAGAAATAAAGTCGATGAATTATCTCGAATTCAAAAATAAAATGTTCAGCCTGGCTTGCTTTAGCATAGATCAGGTTTATGCGTGGCAGCAGGATTTTGATAGAAATAATCTGAGCCGGTGGACAAAGAAAGGTATGTTGATCAGGTTAAGACAAGGTTATTTTACTTTCCCGGAATATAAAGGTAAACGTGATTACGTTTATTATTTTGCCAACAGGATTTACCGTCCCTCTTATATCAGTCTTCATACTGCTTTAGCTTTTTACGGTATGATACCGGAAACAGTTGTGCAAGTAACAAGTGTTACTTCATTAAAAACGGCTTCTTTTTCGAATGAACTTGGAAATTACATTTACAAATCTGTAAATAATAACCTGATGTTTGGTTATGATTTAAAGCCAATGAATGATGGCAGAGTGATGCAATTTGCTGAACCCGAAAAAGCTTTGCTCGATCTGTTTTATTTATATGCTGAATACAACTCTGAGCAAGACCTTTTAGATTTACGGTTCGATGAAGATTTCCTGCAGAATGATTTGAATAAAACTTTG
>CAZTDB010000276.1:0-4478 GCA_964612385.1 uncultured Ignavibacteriaceae bacterium | reverse complement strand
ATAAAAAGAGAAATTGAATAACTTTTGCCAGCAGGTTACCAGCCTTATCAGTCATTCAAAGGGATATGTAGTTTTTTCAATGGCGGCAATTTCCTCCCTATTGACAATGAAAACTTGCAAAAAAAAAAGTTAATGTCAAGGATTAAAAAAAACCAATTTGGCAGCACAGATTAAATATGCCGCTAAATGTGTTGAAATCTGTGCCGCAGCGTTTGGGAAAATGCACTTCAATAAAATATTTTAGTTACACATTTTAACTTTGCACAGATTTCGAAGCGAAATAGATACGCTTAATCTGTGCTACGGATGGGGGAGGAGGTAAAAGTATAAATTGGAGTTTAGTAAACCTCCGAGGACAACGAGTTGTAATTGCTTTCGAAAACCCCGGAGGTTTGGGTATACTAATTACATCACAAGTGCCATAATTGCTTTTTGAACGTGAAGTCTGTTTTCAGCTTCGTCAAAAATAATTGAGTGCGGCGAGTCTATTACTTCCTCAAGCACTTCCTCTCCGCGGTGTGCAGGTAAGCAGTGCATAAATAAATAATCCTCTTTTGCATTTTTAACCAAAGAAGAATTAACCTGAAACTTTAAGAATTTTTTCTTTCTCTCTTCAGCTTCGGTTTCCTGTCCCATGCTTGCCCATACATCGGTATAAATAATGTCGGCATCCTTAACTGCAGCGGCGGGATCGTTTGTTACATCAACTTTGCTTCCCATGTATGCCGCATTTCTTAAAGCATTATTTACAATTTCTTTTTGTGGTTCATAACCGGCGGGGGTTGCTATGGCTACATCCATTCCGACTTTGGAGCAGCCATGTAAAAGACTGTGTGCCATATTATTTCCGTCGCCTACATACGCAAGCTTTAAGCCGCGAAACTCTCTTTTCTTTTCAAGAATAGTAAAAAGATCTGCAAGCACTTGACATGGATGCAATAAATCGGTTAATCCATTAATGACAGGAATTGAACCGAAGCGTGCAAGGTCAACAACGTCTTGATGGTTGAATGTTCTGATCATAATTCCATTTAAATAACGGGATAAAACTTTTGCCGTGTCCGATATAGTTTCACCACGTTTTAACTGCAAATCGTTCGGACCAAAGTACATCCCGATACCACCTAATTGATATATTCCCGTCTCGAAAGAAATTCTTGTTCTGGTTGAAGGCTTTGCGAAAATCATTCCTAAAGTTTTTCCTTCAAGAATACGATGCGGCTGGTTGGTTAATTGTTTTTCCTTTAAAGTTTTACTTAACTCAAAAATTTGATATATCTCTTCTAATGTAAGATCATTAATTGAAATTAGGCTTTTGCCTTTCATGTTTACTGCCATTTTTTTTCTCGCTTAATTTTTTATTGAATTGCTTTTACTATTCGTGTTCCGCAGCTATGGTTGTTCAATTGAGTAGCTTCGGTAATTACTGCTTCTTTCCCTCCGTTTTTTATAAACTTAACTGCAGCAAGAATTTTTGGTCCCATGCTGCCCTCGCCGAATTCACCGGCTTCGTAAAATTTTCTTGCCTCATCTACTGATAACACATCAAGTGCTTTTTGATCGGGCTTATGGAAATTTATATATACTTTCGGAACGTCTGTTAGACAATAAAATACATCGGCACCGATCTCAGTTGCAAGCAGTGAAGAAGCAAAATCTTTGTCAATCACGGCTTCAACGCCCTGGAGTTTTTTATTTTTATCACGATAAACCGGAATTCCACCGCCGCCGGCAGCAATAACAATGTGTCCTTTGCGCGTTAAGTCTTTTATAATTTTTTTATTTATAATCTCTTTTGGCTCGGGCGATGCTACAACGCGTCTCCAGCCCCTTTTTCGAGCATCAAGCTGAAATTTCCAATTATTGTTTTTTGATAAAAGATCGGCTTCTTCTTTTAGATAAAAAACTCCGATCGGCTTGGTAGGTTCATCGAAAGCCGGGTCATTAATATCAACCAGTACTTGGGTAATGAAAGATACTACATTCTTTTTTATTTTATGCTCGTTCAAAATGTTTTCCAACTGCCGTTCGATCATATATCCGATCCCGCCCTGTGAATCGGCAACACAAATATCTAGCGGCATCTTCGGAATTTTATATTGATTATATCCCGCCTCATTTCTTAGGAGGATGTTTCCTACTTGCGGTCCGTTTCCGTGTGTGATAACAATGTTATAATCGGCTTTAATTAATTTGATTAAATTAATGCACGTATCGTAAGTATTTTTTTCTTGCTGCTGTATTGTGCCGGTTTCGCTGCCGCGCAACAAAGCATTGCCGCCGAGGGCAACTACAGCTATTTTTTTCATAAAGCACCTAAATAATCCGGATGGAAAATTGACGAACAAAAATAGGTATTTCAGCCGATAAATCCTTTTGAAGAATTGAATAAACCCTGATATCAGTAAGGAAAAAGAAATATTCAATCATGGAATAATTCTATTTCAAAAAGCATTAGGTGAATAAAATTATTATTTTAGGTTATATCTCTTAAGATTATGTATACAAAAAAGGCATTTGATAAGACAGACCTGCTGAAACCGGAAATAATGCTTCGGCTTTATGCAAACGGTGCTTTCCCGATGGCGGATGAAAAGACAGGTGAAATTAATTGGTTTTTGCCTGAGATAAGAACTATAATTCCGCTGGATAAGTATAATGTGCCCCGTTCGCTAAAAAAAATTCTTATGCAGGACCACTTTAAATTTGAATATGACAAGGATTTTCTTTCAATTGTAAAACAATGTGCTAAGAGAAAGCCAACATGGATTTCGAACGAGTTAATTGATGCTTATCTTAGATTGTGGGAGATGGGTTATATCCATACCGTTGAAACTTATCTGGATAAAAAACTTGTAGGCGGATTGTATGGCGTTGCGTATAACGGCGCCTTCTTTGGCGAGTCGATGTTTTCGCTGGTTCCACAAGCGTCAAAAGCGGCTTTAGTGAAATTAATTGAAAGATTGAATGAAAAAGAATATGTCCTGCTCGATGTTCAATATATGACGCCTCATCTTAAAATGTTTGGGGCAATCGAGATTGCATTCGAGGAGTATCTTTCGCTTTTAAATATTGCGTATAAGAAAATGTGTTAATTTATTTGAACGTGAATTAAGCCGCGAATGAACACTAATTTTCACTAATCTTAATAATTCTTTTATATAATTGAAAAAATATTTCGACATAAAAAGAGCAGCCTGTTTAATAACTGTTTTGCTTGGCTCGGGTATCTTAATTTTATTTAATTCAACTCAGAATCAAATAAACATTTCAGCAGAAAAAATTTTCGATATGATAAAAGGCGAAAGCAAGCCGGATAGCAGCATAGTCATCATTCACATTACCGATGAAGATATTCAACAGATTGGAGGATGGCCCATTAAACGAAGCTACTATGCTCTGCTCATAAAAAACCTTTCTGAGCTTGGTGTTAAGAAAATTGGCTTGGAAATTTTTTTAAGTGCAAAATTTGTTACGCAAGCAGTGTACGACAATTTACTCAAACGAGAAATAGAAAAAGCCGGTAATGTTGTATTAAGCTCGTATGCGGGAAATATAATATTTAAAGATGGAAAATATTATAGTGATTCGTTGAGCTTCCCTAGTCCTAAATTGTTGAGTGAAGAAATTAAAACGGGTCATTTGAATTATATTGATGAAGCTGCTATAAAAGTACCTTTAATGCTGCATTCCATCGGAACAGATGAGTCGGCTTTTTCGGCTGCACTTGCCGGTATCAATTCCTCTAATTATACAGCCGAAATGGAAATCAATTTTATTTCTCAATGGATGAGATTTAAGAATTACAGCTTGTTGGAATTTTTCGAGCTGGTGAATCATCAGGATGAATCGCTTAAATTGTTTAAAGATAAAATTGTATTGATTGGATTGAGCAGCGAACAGTACTCAACAAAAATTAAAACAGTGTATGATAATTTTATTCCCGGTATTGCACTTCATGCTTTCGCTGTGGATAATCTGATTAACGATAGATATCTCAGTTCCAATTTTTATACATTCTCAGCAATAATTTTTATTTTGATAATTCTATCATTAGTATTGATTAAACAGATTAGCTTTGATCTTAAAAAGATTTCATATTCCGTTTTGCTACTGTTTGTGTTTATGATTATTTCCTTTTTTGCTTACAGTTATTTTCAATTAAGATTAGCCAATTCGTTTTTTATCCTTCCGTTGTTTTTACTTTTTATAACCGAGGCAGTATTATTTTTAGCCGAGCACAAAACCCGGTTGAGAAAAATTGAAAGTGAAAGCGAAGCATTAAAAAGACTTCTTCATAGGAAAGAAATTGAGTTAGAGCGTTTACAGAAAGAACTTGAAATAACAGGCGAAACAGAAACTTCAGTCTTGGTTTCTAAAATCAGATCGCTTAAAAGTGAAATCGAAAAATTAAAGCTGCATGAAAACGACGAGACAACTGTCGAACCGCTTGAACCTAATGAGGTAAAGAGTTTTCA
>CAZTDB010000275.1:0-4483 GCA_964612385.1 uncultured Ignavibacteriaceae bacterium | reverse complement strand
GATTGTGCCTTTCCATCCTAACGGCGAGCGTTTTTGTTGAACGAAGAACTAACCAGCAGTCAAATGGCGACGGCACCGCTCCGATTGCATTCTGAACATATCTGATTCGCTCATGAATTTTATCATCGTTTGTTACAACAATTCCTCCGATCACATCGCTGTGACCGTTTATATATTTTGTTGTGCTGTGAAGAACTATATCACACCCTAATGAAAGAGGATTCTGGAAATAGGGGCTCATAAATGTATTATCAACAATGCTCGTTAAATTATTTCTTTTACAAATCTCCGAAGCTCCTTTTAAGTCGGTTAAATTAAGCATTGGATTTGTGGGAGTTTCTAAAAAAACCAGCTTAGTATTTTCTTTAATTGCGGCTTCAATGTTTGATAGATTGCTTGTATCAACCCAGGAAAAGTTTAGACCGTAATCTTTCATTATCAGTTCGAACAATCTGTAAGTTCCGCCGTAAACATTATTCGAAGCAATGATATGATCGCCTGCTTTAACAAGACCTAACAACGCCTGTGTGGCTGCAAGTCCCGAGGCAAAAGCAATACCGTATTTTCCTTTTTCGAGCACGGCAATATTTTTTTCAAGTGCTTGCCTGGTAAGGTTATGAGTTCTTCCGTACTCATAACCTTTATGCTTTCCTAATTCTTCTTGAGCATAAGTAGAAGTTTGATAAAGCGGAGTGATTACTGCACCGGTTACAGGGTCTGGTATTTGTCCGGCGTGAACAGCATCGGTCGAGAAGCCCATATTATCTCCCTATTTAGATGGATTGGTAAATTCGATTATGTCGTATCTGGTAATTATATCGATTATCCTTCCGTACTCGGTTACTAAAACGGCAGGTGAATCCGCAAGATATTTTCTAACAACAGGCAGCTCAGTTTTTTCATCCAATGTGGGGAATCCCGGTGCCATAATCTCTTCAACATTTGAGTTTAACAAATCGGGATTATCCAAAAGCCGGGACATAATCCTTGCCTCTCTCAAGCTTCCAACTGAAGTTCCACTATCCATTACCGGAAGCTGCGAGTAACCTGACGTATTCAAAATTTCAACTGCTGTTTTAACTTTATCTTTTGCATTCACAAATACGAGTTCAGTTGCTTTACCGTTTCTTTTGGCATTCGAAATATCTTTTAGAGTTTTTATTTCTACCGGAAGAAGCCGCTTTTCGCGCAGCCATTCTTCGCTATGGAATTTACTGAGATACCTCTCTCCGGTATCGCTTACAATAAAAACGATAACGGCACTTTCATCCAACTCTTTTGCAATTTCGAGAGCTCCGTAAAGAATTGTACCCGTACTGCCGCCGCAGAAAATCCCCTCTTCTTTTGAGAGAAGACGTGCATAACGGAAAGAATCTATATCAGATACATTAATTACACGGTCAATATACTTAAAATGTACATTTTCGGGAAGGCAATCCTGTCCGATTCCTTCAACTAAATAGGGCTGTCCTTCGGATAATTGTCCCATTTCTTTAAATTCCTTAAAGATCGAGCCGAGCGGATCGGCACCAATCACCTGAACATTTGAATTCATTTCTTTAAGATATCTTCCTACCCCGCTGATGGTTCCGCCTGTTCCTATCCCCGAAACGAAATGAGTAATTTTTCCGTCAGTTTGCTGCCAAATTTCAGGTCCTGTGGTTCTGTAGTGAATTTCCGGATTGGCAGGATTTGAGTATTGATACATAAAGATTGAATTGGGAGTTTCTTTTTGTATCCTCCTAGCAACGGTGATATAATAATCGGGGTGATCATGTCCCACAGCGTTAGGTACAACAATTACATCACCGCCTAATGCTTTAAGATAATTTATTTTTTCGGAGCTTACTTTATCCGTTACAACGAAAATTGATTTATAACCTTTAACCGCGCATGCTAACGCAAGTCCGATTCCTGTATTCCCGCTTGTAGCTTCAATTACAGTTCCGCCGGGTTTAATCATTCCGTTTTGTTCAGCGTCTTCCAGCATTGAAATGCCGATTCGGTCCTTTACGCTGCCGCCGGGATTGAATGACTCAAGCTTTGCAAATATTTGAGGCTTTAATCCTCTATTAAGCTTGTTGATTTTTATTAAGGGAGTATTACCAACGGTTTCTAATATGTTATTCTTGTAGTCCATTTAAATTCCTTCCAATGGATTATCGTATCTCTAATTTATCGGGTATGAAATTATTTTTTGAATTAGCCTTTAACTGCCCGAACAAAAAAAATTTTGCGCCGAAATATAAATTTGTTTTAAGAGAAATTAAACCCGCGCAGAAATGCCTCTGCATCCATCCGCTTACGACCTTCAAGCTGTAATTCAAGAATTTTTATTGCCTTATCTCTGCATCCGATGATCAATTTTTTTTTGTCTGTGTATATCTGTCCCGGAGAAAGATTTATCTCTGAGGTTATTTCTGTTTTGAAAACTTTTATAACTTTATCTTTATAATCAAAGAATGCAGCAGGATACGGTGATAATCCCCGAACTAAGTTATGAATTTCCCGGGCAGATTTTCGCCAGTCTATTTTGCACATCTCTTTGGTTATTTTCGGTGCAGGAGAGGCAAGGGAATTATCCTGCATTTTTAGCTCATAGCTGCCTGATTCAATTAGATTTACTGTTTTTAATACAACCTCGGCGCCGAGTGTACTTAGCTTATCGTGAAGCGAGCCATAATCGTCATCTTCACTTATCGAAATTTTTTCTTGAAGATAAATACTGCCTGTGTCTACTTTTTCTTCTAACGCAAAGGTAGTAAGACCTGTTTCCTTCTCTCCCTTTATCAATGCCCATTGTATCGGAGCAGCACCGCGGTATTTTGGCAAAAGCGATGCATGTAAATTAAAAGTGCCCTTTGGCGGAATCGTGAAAACTTCGCGCGGCAAAATTCTGAATGCTACAACTACGAATAAATCCGCTTTATAATTCTGTAGTGATGAAATAAAGTTTTCGTCTTTTAATCGTTCGGGTTGAAGGACAGGTAAGTTGTGCCCAAGGGCTAAGTTCTTAACCGGACTGAAAGAAATTTTTTGTCCTCTCCCCCGCTCTTTATCCGGTGCAGTAACTACAGCTAAAACTTGATGAGAACTATGGATTAGCTTTTTTATTGAAGGAAGTGCAAATTCGGGTGTCCCCATGAAAATAATTTTCATCATCGAAACTTTGAATTACTTTAACTGATAATCTGCTAATTCGGTAATCGGATAGTCAACTTCGACTTTTCGCTTCCTAATTTTATTGAGTTCGGGACGTATTTTTTTCTGCACGTCCGGCGGCAGGTGATCGAAAAAGAGAATTCCCTCAAGATGGTCATATTCATGTTGAATAACTCTTGCAAGAAGATCATCCGCATCAATTCTATGCTCTTTTAAATCCGTATCAAAATATTTTAAAGTTATTTCGGCTGGTCTAACTACTTCCATTTTTAAACCGGGTAAACTTAGACAGCCTTCCTCAATAACGCTTGCTTCATCTGATTTATTAACAATTTCAGGGTTGATTGCAACCAACGGTTTATGCTTTTCATAACCTTCAACGCCTGAAATATCCACAATGAAAAATGCCTTCTCAGAACCAACCTGAGTTGCGGCTAAACCGATTCCGCTTGCCTTTCTCATCGTTTCGAACATGCTTTGAATAAATTCCACAGTCTCAAAATCTATATCAGCTAAAGGTTTTGCCTTTTTTCTTAATATTTTATCGTCATATACGTTAATTGGAAGTATGGACATTAATTCTCCATTCGATTTGCATTATTTCTTTATTTCGATGCAAAATTACACAAAAGCGAGTGAATAATAAAGGTTGGTAAATGTTGATGTGCTGCCGTGCTTTTGCTGAGGACGTATTTTATGCGTTGTTGGTTTGTATAAATGTATTCGTCTTACGGGGAACCCCTCTACTTCTCTCCTTTTCCCCATTGAATCGGAAAGGTATAATGGGCTGACCAAATGTTCTATCATATTAATATATCACTCCTAAAGGAGTTCTGTCAAATTATGGAATTATCGTTTCTAGAAATATTTCACTCCTAAAAGAGTGAAGAAATTTGTATCCCAAGTTCTTAAGCTTCAGAGAAGCGAAACATTAGTAGAATAAACAAAAAGATTTATGAATCCAACCTCACACATTCTTCTATTCCAATTCACATTCAAATCAATCACCAAGTGATGACATTATTATAGATCGAATCATCCCGGTAACAACCAAACCCCGAAAGGGTGATATGATTAATAAGCTCACGTTGAAATTAGGATTTCGTTAAACTGATTTTTTCGAATGTGCGATGGTTTTAACACACCCCTTCTTCCCCTCTCGAGAGGGGATAGAACGCTTTTTTTGTTGTGAGTTAGTGGCTTGTATGAGTTTATTTGTCACTTGGCAAACCTTCATTTTTTATGTTTCTCCCGATCAAATCGGGATACAAAAATTTGATAATCCTCTATCCAAAGGATGCTGTGCACGAAGTAAATTTTG
>CAZTDB010000274.1:0-4521 GCA_964612385.1 uncultured Ignavibacteriaceae bacterium | reverse complement strand
TGAACTAAAACCGGGCGGAATTATTATTGTTAACACCGATGCTTTCGATGCAAAAAATTTAAAGCTGGCTAAATACGAATCCAATCCTTTGGAAAACGGAAGCTTGAAGGGTTATGAAGTTTATCAAGTACCGGTTGCATCGCTAACATCTAAAGCCCTGGAAGATACTTCACTCTCTCAAAAAGAAATTTCCAGATGCAAAAACTTTTTTGCTCTCGGTTTAATGTATTGGTTATTCAATCGACCTTTAGAACCAACCTTACATTGGATTCAAGTTAAATTTCAAAACACACCCGAATTTATAGATGCGAACACAAAAGCCTTGAATGCCGGATACAATTTCGGTGAGATGACGGAAGTATTTACAACAAGATTTACCGTTGCACCGGCAAAATTACCAAAAGGAATATATCGATCAATATCAGGCAATGAAGCAACCGCACTCGGGTTTCTTGCTGCATCAGTGAAGAGCGGGTTACCGCTGTTTCTTGGTTCATATCCTATAACTCCCGCATCTGAAATTCTTCAATACTTAAGCTATTACAAAAACTTTGGCGTTAAAACATTTCAAGCTGAGGATGAAATTGCCGGAGTTACTGCGGCAATCGGTGCAGCATTCGCCGGCAGCCTTGCAATAACCAATACAAGCGGTCCCGGTTTAGCTTTAAAGACTGAGGGGATTGGACTTGCTGTAATGACAGAACTTCCTTTAGTTGTAATAAATGTTCAACGCGGCGGACCAAGCACCGGATTACCAACTAAAACCGAACAGGCTGACCTCTTGCAATCAATTTATGGTAGACATGGAGAATCGCCCGTACCGGTATTAGCAGCCGCAACTCCAAGCGATTGTTTCAACATGGCTATTGAAGCCTCGCGTATTGCTTTAAAATATATGACGCCTGTTATTTTGCTAACCGATGGTTATCTTGCTAATGGTTCGGAGCCATGGAAAATTCCTCACATCGATGAGCTGCCGGATATACCTGTGAAACTTTGGACTAAGAAGGAAGGATTTGCACCCTACAATCGTGATGAGAACCTTGCAAGACCGTGGGCTATTCCCGGCACTTCGGGTTTAGAACATAGGATAGGGGGACTCGAAAAAGCTAATATAACAGGCAACGTTAGCTACGACCCGGATAATCACCATAATATGGTTAAGTTAAGAGATCAAAAAGTAAAAGGAATTGTAAAAGATATTCCCGATTTAGAGGTTGATGGTGAACCGGAAGGTGAACTGCTCGTGCTTGGCTGGGGTGGAACTTACGGGGCAATAACTGAATCTGTTATAAAAGTTAGAGAGGAAGGATACAAAGTATCTCAGGCTCATCTAAAATATTTGAATCCCTTCCCCAAAAACACAGGCGAAGTGCTGATGAGATTTAATAATATCCTTATCCCTGAAATTAACCTCGGTCAGCTAAGCAAGATTATTCGAAGTGAGTTCTTACTGCCTGTTATACAACTAAATATTGTAAGAGGTCTTCCTTTTAGAACAGCAGATATTCAAAACAAAATAAAAGAAATTTTGGGAGGAAAGAATAATGGCAGATAATGTTGAAGTTAAAAAGTTAACAGCGAAAGATTTTGCAAGCGATCAGGATGTGAGATGGTGCCCGGGCTGCGGTGATTATTCTGTCCTCGCTCAAGTTCAAAGATCCTTTCCTGAGCTTGTGAACATTAAGAAAGAAGAAATAGTTTGGATTTCCGGTATTGGATGTTCATCCCGCTTTCCGTATTACATGAATACTTACGGCTTTCATGGAATTCATGGCAGGGCAGCAGCTATTGCAACAGGGGTAAAATTAGCAAATCCTAAACTATCGGTTTGGGTTGCAACAGGCGATGGTGATTTGTTAAGCATCGGCGGAAATCATTTTATACATGCCTGCCGTAAAAATGTGGATTTGAAGGTTCTTCTTTTCAACAACAGAATTTATGGACTGACGAAGGGACAATACTCGCCAACTTCCGAACAAGGAAAAATTACTAAAACCACCCCTTACGGCAGTGTTGATTATCCATTCCGGGCTATCTCCTTGGCGCTAGGTTCACGGGCTACCTTTATAGCACGCACTCTCGACAGGGACGTAAAACACCTGCAAGCGATGATAAAACGAGCGGCTGATCATAAAGGGCTTGCCTTTGTCGAAATATATCAGAATTGTGTAATTTACAATGACGGTGCATTTGATATCTATACAAATAAAGAAACTAAAGATGATCACACTCTTTATCTTGAGCATGGCAAACCGATGTTGTTCGGCAAGAATAAAGATAAGGGTATTAAGCTCGACGGAACAAAAATGCAAGTAATTAATATTAGCGAGTCCGGTAATTCAATTAACGATGTTTTAGTTCACGATGAATTTGACGATAGTCCGCTTTACGCAACTTTGCTTTCTTTCATGGCGGAAAATTCTGAATTACCAACCCCTGTCGGTGTATTTCGTCAGGTATTCAGACCAACCTACGATGAGGGTGTTGAAAACCAAATTGCACAAATTATTGCCAAAAAAGGTAAGGGCGATTTGGAGAAGTTCTTATTTAGTGCAAACACCTGGGAAGTAAGCTAATATTTTCCGCTTATCTTTGCTCAAGGCTGTCTGTCAATAATCCTCATGCTCTGATGGACAGCCTTTCTTCCTAATAATTATCCCTTCACATCCAACCATAATTTGTAATTGACAATAATTTATCTCTTCTTTAATTTAGATTAAGTTAAAATAAGTCTTAATATTCCAGATGAAACAAAAAAAAATATATACTTACAATCCTAGAAACGTGTTCATTCAAATACTTAATAATCAGTTGGTATTTCGCCATTCGAAATTTTATCCGCTTCAGCATTCATTACGCTCAATACTATAACTTCAACTTAATTACAGCAAAATTTAAAGATGGAAAAAACTACATTAGACTTAAATTCTGTTACCGTTAGATTTGCCGGAGATTCCGGCGATGGAATGCAATTAACCGGTTCTCAATTTACAAATACAACAGCATTAGTAGGTAATGATCTGAGCACGCTGCCAGACTTCCCGGCAGAGATTCGGGCGCCTGCCGGGACTACCTACGGAGTAAGCGGCTTTCAGCTTCACTTTAGCAGCGAAGATATTCATACACCGGGCGATTCACCTGATGTTTTAGTCGCAATGAATCCCGCTGCGCTAAAAGTTAACTTACATGATTTAAGACCCGGTGCCTCTATCATCGTAAATACTAACTCATTCGACGCTAAGAATCTCAGGTTGGCTGAGTATAACTCTAATCCGTTAGAAGATGGAAGCCTGCAAGGATTTAACGTTGTGCATGTGCCGCTCACTCAATTAACTTCAACGGCTTTAGAGAATAGCGGATTAAGTGCAAAAGAAATTGCACGTTCAAAAAATTTCTTCGCGTTGGGAATGATGTATTGGCTTTACAGCAGACCTATTGAACCAACGCTTAAATGGATTGCAGCAAAATTTAAAGATCATCCCCAGCTTGCTGCCGCAAACGAGAAAGCTCTTAAATCGGGTTATTATTTCGGTGAGAATACGGAATTATTTACAACACGTTATCAAGTTAAACCTGCAAAGCTTCAAAAAGGAATTTACAGAAACATCTCCGGAAATGAGGCGTTGGCATTAGGTTTCATTACTGCTTCAGTAAAAAGCGGGCTGCCGTTATTCCTTGGCTCTTATCCAATTACTCCTGCTTCCGATATTCTGCATGAATTAAGCCGGCACAAAAACTTTAGTGTAATTACATTTCAAGCCGAAGATGAAATTGCTGCAATTTCCGCAGCGATAGGTGCCGCCTTTTCTGGTGCTTTGGCAATAACAACCACAAGCGGTCCCGGTTTAGCATTGAAAACTGAAGCGATAGGATTGGCTGTAATGACCGAACTGCCGATCGTAATTATAGATGTTCAACGAGGTGGACCGAGCACGGGACTTCCTACAAAGACTGAACAATCCGATCTGCTGCAGGCTATGTATGGAAGAAATGGTGAGGCTCCGGTTGCAGTGCTCGCAGCTTCATCACCGGCAGATTGTTTCGAAGTAGCGTTAGAAGCTTCACGTATAGCCATAAAATATATGCTGCCGGTTTTGTTTATGTCGGACGGCTATATTGCAAACGGTTCCGAACCATGGAAAATTCCTGAACCGGATGATATTCCGAAAATTGAAGTAAAGTTTCATTCCTCAAAAGATGATTTTCAACCTTATAAAAGGAATGAAGATTTAGTTCGTCCATGGGCACTGCCCGGAACCCCGGAATTAATGCATCGTATCGGAGGACTTGAAAAGGCTAACATTACAGGTAATGTAAACTATGAGCCTGAGAATCATGAATTTATGGTTCACTTGAGAGCACAAAAAGTTAAAAATATAGAAAATGATATTCCTCCCCTAAAGGTTTTAAGTGATGAGGATGCTGAGCTGCTTGTCGTTGGATGGGGAGGAACTTACGGTGCCATTACTGAAGCAGTTGAAAAAATAAGACGAAGCGGAAAAAAAATTGCTCAAATTC
>CAZTDB010000273.1:0-4526 GCA_964612385.1 uncultured Ignavibacteriaceae bacterium | reverse complement strand
GTGTTGATTGTTGGGATTCTGATCCAGAATTTTCCTTCATTGGTGACAAAGAATCTCGATTCAAATGAATCCGGAAAACAGATAGCCCGACTTATCGGTTTTGAAATTTTAAGTGTCGAGCACAATGAATCAATGATAGTAGTTAGAACATTAGCGGGACGTGCACAGGGAGTTGCTCACCATATCGATAGATTAAATCATCCCGAAATTATCGGGACGGTAGGCGGTGACGATACTGTAATCGTTATTCCCGCTTCACAAAAAAATATTGCAAATGTAGTTTCACTAATTAAAAACATGATGAACGTTCAAAATAATAGTTATTAAAAAGGAGGATAAAATTGTCTATTAATAAAATAGTTGTTGCTTATTCAGGCGGACTCGATACATCCGTGATGGTTAAATGGCTCAGCGAAAAATATAATGCCGAAATCATCACAGCTACAGGTTTCTTAGGTCAAACTAACGAAATCAAAGGAGTAAAAGAAAAGGCGCTTAAAACAGGTGCATCAAAAAGTATAATACTCGATTTACGAAAAGAATTTATTACCAATTATGTGTGGAAAGCATTGAAAGCCAGTGCACTCTATGAAGGTGCATATCCGATGGCAACTGCAATCGGCAGACCGTTGTTAGTTAAAATGCTTGTAGATATAGCCAAAGAAGAAGGCGCCGATGCAGTTGCGCACGGATGCACAGGTAAAGGTAACGATCAGGTAAGATTTGAAGTTGGCGTTCAATCATTAGCGCCTGAATTGAAAGTAATTGCACCTTTACGAGAATGGGAATTTAAATCGAGAGAAGAAGAGATTGAATATGCAAAGCAAAAAGATATTCCTATCAACGCAACTTTAAAATCTCCCTATTCAATTGATGAAAATCTTTGGGGCGTTGCAGTCGAATGCGGTGTTTTGGAAGATCCAACGGAGGCGCCGCCCGAGGAAGCATATCAAATCACCGTCAACCCCAAGTTCGCTCCCGACAAGCCTCAATCAGTAACCATCACATTTGAAAAAGGAATTCCCGTAAAGTTAAATGGAATTGAATACGATCCGGTTGAGCTTGTTATCGCGCTGAATGAATTAGGTGCAGCTCACGGAATCGGTCGGTTGGATTTAATAGAGAACAGAGTTGTCGGAATTAAATCAAGAGAAATTTATGAAGCTCCGGCTGCTGTAATTTTACATACTGCACACACTGAAATGGAAAGGTTAAATCTTGATAAAGAAACTTTTCGGTTCAAGCAGAATGTGTCATCAAAAATTGCTAATTTAATTTACGATGGTCTTTGGTATTCTCCTCTATTTGATTCATTGATGGCTTTTGTTGATAAAACACAGGAGTGTATTTCCGGAGATGTTACGCTTGAATTATATAAAGGTAATCTAAGCGTGCTATCCAGATCATCTGTTCATAGCTTGTATAATAAAGAATTAGCTACATATTCGGCAGACGATAAATTCGATCATAAAGCTTCGGAAGGATTTATTAAAATTTACGGACTGCCGTACAAAACAATTGCTAAGCTAAAAAAACATACTGAAGAAGAGGTACTTGTTTAATGCTATGGGGCGGAAGATTTAAAAAAGAGCTTGATAAGAAAGCATTAGAGTTTTCTTCTTCACTGTCTTACGATATTCAATTATTAGAAGAAGACATTGAAGGCAGTATCGCCCATGCAAAAATGCTGGAGAAAATAAATATTCTATCCGAAGATGAACTAAAAAAAATTGTTTCCGCCCTAAATCAAATTCGTAGTGAACCATCAGCGCTGCTGGATGAGGATAAATTCGAAGATGTTCATTCTGCAATTGAATCAAGATTATATGAATTAATCGGTGAAGCCGCCGGCAAGCTGCACACCGGACGAAGCCGGAACGACCAGGTGTTAACTGCTGTTAAGTTATGGATGAGAAAAAGATGTAATGAAATTTTAAACGCTCTTACCGAATTGCAAAGAAGTCTACTTACACTTGCTGAAAAAAATACTGAAACAATCATTCCCGGTTATACCCATCTTCAAAGAGCGCAGCCAATTTCACTTGCTTTCCATTTGCTTGCTTACATAGAAATGTTTGAGAGAGATAAGCAGCGTTTTGAAAATGTACTGTATTTCATAAAAGATTCTCCTTTAGGTGCCGGTGCTTTAGCAGGTTCAACACTTCCGTTAGATAGAGAATATACCGCTGAACTGCTTGGCTTTGAATCCCCCACTTCGAATGCCCTCGACACTGTCTCCGATAGAGATTTTATCTTGGATTTTCTTCATGCTGCTGCTGTCAGTTCGCTTCATCTCAGCCGTATGTCTGAAGAATTAATAATTTGGAGCTCTGCTGAATGGCACTTTATCGATATTGACGATTCATTTACTACCGGTTCTTCACTAATGCCGCAGAAGAAGAATCCGGATTTAGCCGAACTAATTAGAGCAAAAACGGGAAGAGTGCTTGGTAATTATTTATCTCTCTCAACTGTAATAAAAGGTTTGCCTCTAAGCTATAACCGCGATTTGCAGGAAGATAAGCAGCCGCTGTTCGATTCCGCTAAAACGATAATTGATTCGCTGCATATAATGAAGCTCATGATAGATTCAGTTAAAGTAGACAGTGATAGGTTTATAGATGAGTTAAAAGGCGATTACCTGTTTGCAACGGACATAGCAGATTGGCTTGTATTAAAAGGAATTCCCTTTCGCAAAGCACATGAAATTGTCGGGGAACTGATAAAGCACCTTGAGAAAGAAGGTAAAAAATTCAGTGAGCTAAAATTAAGCGAGCTTCTCCGAAGGATCGTTCCGAAAAAATTCAGTCCCATATTTGACGAAACTGCACTCGAATGTTTAGACATTAGTACTGCTCTTTTCAGAAAAAAAACTTACGGCTCACCAAATCCACACCTGGTAAATCTTTCAATCAACATTTGGAAAGATAAGTTATCATCTCGAAAAGCACCCTAACAAAATTTATGCATCCATACCACCGCCCTTTTCTCTGTTGACACATCACTGCGATTGGAATGCATGAGTGCATGATTGGATGAATGCATGGTTGAATTGATGAAATAGTTCACAGAATTTTTGTGTTTTAAAAGTTATCAGCTCTTCTGAGGTGTATCTTCTCCCTTTCTTCCGAATGAATCGGAAAGGCATAATGGGCTGAATCCAATGTTCTATCACAGTATTATATCACTCCTAAAGGAGTTCTGACTGATTCAGGAATTACCGTTTCTAGAAATTTTTCACTCCTAAAGAGGTGGGAAAAATTATGCACGCATGCTCTTCCGCCCCAGAGGAGCTAAACCTTAGTAGAATAATAAAACCAAAACTAAACACAAGCTCTGTTAGGAGCGAAATATTTAATGTCGTTGGTATTTCGGCTAATACCTCATCTTCAGAATGTCCATAAAGTGTATCTTACAAATCAAAACATTGAATTATTGATTCTTAGCCAATGATAATTAAGAAAAAGCTTCTCAATTCTCTGTGGTTCACTGCGCCTTCTCTGCGTGGCTCTGTGTAACTTTTTTTGTCACACGTAGAACCTCAGAGAGTGCACAAAGTTGCACAGCGAAATTTTTCCAAGAGTCATTTGATAAATATCTTTGGTTAGATTTAACCCACCATTTAATCATTCCTCCAAGCAGTCATTCCATATTTCCAAGGATTTTACGAACGATTATTCTTTCTTCTTGTAGCATTAAATAAAAAAAATTACTAAGTTATGACCGCTCCTCTTAGACGGCGGAGTTATTAAAAAAATGAGTCTTCTCTAAAAAGGTATTTTCCTTAAGGTAATGTTTCGATTGGTATGGATATTCAAACAAAAAATTTTCGAATAAACCTTCTTAGATACGCCTTATCAATAATATTGTCAAAAAGCTGGCTATGATACATATCTATTCCAACAAGTGAAGTAGAACAATGAAGCTAAAATCAATTATTGAAAAGAATGATACCACTGCAGGAAGAATTTTCGATTTATTCATTCAAAGTTTAATTGTTTTATCACTAATTTCTTTTGCTGTTGAAACAATACCCAATTTATCTTCTGAATTTACTTTTTGGATGAATGCACTTGAAATATTTACCATTACGATTTTTACTATTGAATATCTTCTAAGATTATTCGTTGCAGATAATAAATTAAAATTTGTTTTTAGCTTTTATGGAATAATTGATTTATTAGCTATCCTGCCTTTTTACATTTATAGTCTGGTTGATTTACGTTCGATAAGAATATTTAGGCTTTTTAGACTATTTCGCGCTTTTAAACTATTAAGATACAGCAGAGCGTTAAAGAGATTACGCTTAGCATTTCTAATGATAAAAGAAGAATTGATAATATTTGTAATAGCAACAATTTTTTTATTATTTATTTCTTCTGTTGGGATATATTATTTTGAAAATTCTGAACAACCAGAACAGTTTAAGTCAATATTTCACTGCATGTGGTGGTCAATTGCTACTTTAACAACTGTCCTGTCCTGAAATAGGTTGCCCTAATTTATCAATCATTAAATAAAAAAGA